>DAGU01000089.1:35661-43840 GCA_002498285.1 Methanomassiliicoccus sp. UBA386
ACGTACTGCTCCTTCACCCTCCTCTGGCTCCATGGCCCCGAGAGGGCTCTGAGGGAGATGCTGCGGACGTCCCGCCATGCGGTGCTGCTGCTGGCCGAACCGGACCACGGGGGGCGCATCGATCATCCGGAGGCGCTTGGCCCCATCCGCGGCCTCGTCATCGACGGCCTCCGCGCCGAGGGCGCCGACCCCCTGATGGGGCGGAAGCTCCGCGCGCTGTGCTCGTCGTGCGGCGTGGACGCCGAGATCGGCATCCATCCCGGGTCCTGGGACAGGGGGCGCGCCATTAGCGAGGCGGACGATGAGTGGAAGTGGATCGAGAGCACGGCCGGGGAGGGAGCGGCGCCCCTGCGCGACAGCTGGAGCGCCGCCCTGGCCGCCGGCTCACTGTTCACCCATTCCCCGGTGTTCTACGCGCTGATCATGAAGTAGGGCCGGCTCCGATGTCGTACTCGCCCTGCCGGCGGGCCAGGGGGCAGCCTCCCCCGCAGGCGTCCCTCAGGCCGCACTCCGCGCACCGGCCGTCGAGGTGGTCACGGTTGCGGATGGAGCGGCAAAGGTCATGCTCCCATATGTCCTTCCAGTCGTCCGTCAGAATGTTGCCGAGCGGCTCGTAGTAGCTCTGGCACGGCAGCACCGTCCCGTCCGGCTCGAGCGCCATGTTCAGGGAGCAGGCGGTGCACTGCTTGATCCCCAGGCCCAGATTGATGGGGTTCAGCTCACAGTACGGCGTCGGAGTGTACCAGGTCATCTTTACGCCCGCCTCATCGGCGATGTCCTTCAGGCGGAGAAGAGTCTCGGACATCTCGTCGAACGATATCCCCTCCGCCCCCCTTCCCTTGCCGGAGCGGATGAGGCCGTTGAAGGCGACGTTCCTTACCCCCTTGCCAATGAGGAACCGCAGCGTCTCCTCCACGTCCGGCAGCGTGGCCCGCATGATGGTGGTGTTCGTGTTGACGTACAGGTCGGAGGAAAGGGCGATGTCAAGCCCCTTCATGGTCTCTGCCCACGCCCCCTCGCTGCGCACCAGGCGGTCATGAACCTCTGGCCGGTGCGATAGGACGGTGATCTGGACGTGGTCCAGGCCGACGTCGATGAGGTCGTTGAGATAGCCGGGCTCCGACAGCGCCCGTCCGTTCGTCACCAGTCCGGCCACCTGTCCGTTCTTCTCGGCGCGGTCGATCAGCCGGCGCAGGTGCGGGGACTGCGTCGGCTCCCCTCCGGTGAACACGAGGTGGGGAACGCCGTACTTCCACAGGCGGTCGATGGCCTTCTCCCACTCCTCCGCCGTGAGCTCGCGGAGCTCCCTCGGCTCGTTATAGCAGTGGCCGCAGCGGTTCTGGCAACGGTAGGTGAGCATGACGTCCATGCGGTACGGGGCCGGGAAGTCGTCGGCGCCGATGGTGGGCGAGTCAGCCCCTATGATCTCTATGACCCCCGTCTCGCCGCGCACGAATCGGACGATCTGCTCCCTGACCTGGTTGAAATGCGCCGCCGCGGTCCCAGCGTCCAGATGGCGGTAGCGGCGCAGCATGTGCTTCACCGCCCGCTTCTCGCTACGGCCCTCCAGAACGCACCTCGCGTATTCCAGCGCGGTGCCGTTCAGCTCCACCAGTCCGGAAGCGTCGACGATGAGGATGCCCCGACGCGCCGAGTCCACCCGCAGGTGGAAGCGGTGATGGGCCAGCTCCCCTTCCCCGTCATAGCGGTAGGCGCCCGGCTCCAGCCTCGCCCCGGTCATCTCGGCCCACAGCTCCTTCAGCCCCATCAGCGACCGCCTCCCGCGCACGCACAGGCGCAAGCGCAGGCGCAGGCGCAGTAGCAGGAGCTGCCGGACGACCGGACTCGCGTCCCGGCGGGCGGGGAGGGCCGGGGCTTCGTCTGTCCGACCACATCCTGCGCCATGCCCCGCATGTCATCGACCAGGTTCTGGCTGGTCGTCCGGACCTTGTCCACGTAGTCCCGTGCCATGCCCCCGATGTCCGGCGCGCCGCCGCCTCCAGGCGCCGGGCGCGGATAGCCGATCAGTATCGGCAGCGGCCAGATGTCCCGCCTCATCCGCCCCTGGTAGTCGGGATCGAGCATCATCCACTCATTGCGCTCCTTCAGCACGCTGGCGAACTCCTGGGGCGTCCCGGCGTCCTTCACTTGCTGCCAGGCCTTCTCGGCGATCGTCTCGTAGTACTTCTTGGTGGCCTCCAGGTCGAAGCCCTTCAGCTTCGTGGAGGTGCTCTTGATCAGATCTACCAGCGCCCGCCGCAGCAGGACCCGGTCCAGCGTGCCGTCGGCGGTGATGGCCAGCATGTAATCGCTCTCGTACTTGTGCTCGCCCCGGTCGGCCAGCCGCTGCAGCCGCATGGGCCTCTCGTCCGACAGCACCTTGACCATGCCCTTCCGCTCCAGTCCGAACAGGATCATGGTGGCGACCATCTCCAGCGGGCGCTCGGAGACCACCGCCGCCTCAACTGCCGTAAGGTCGCGCCTGGGGCCCGCCCCCACCACGTTCATCTTGGGATCGAAATAGTCCTCGCGGCGACCTTTCGCCGAGCGTACGGCCATCACGACGATGCCGATGATGAAGGCCATGACGATCAGCGGCAGGAGGAGGCAGATGAGCGAGCCGAGGTTTCCCAGGAAGCCGTCGCCCTCCGGCGGAACGTAGACGACATCGACATAGCGGTCGGGGAAGCCCACGCCCACGTCATAGGCGCCGGCAGCCTGCTGCCCCGGGTCGACGTTCTCGTAGCGCCACGTCGCGGCCAGGCGGCCCGTCTCCTCATCAACGTATATGGGGTCGAAGGGGTTCGCTTCGAGCCACAGCGCCTCCGAGGCGTTGCTCATGCCCTCGGGCAGCAGGATGGTGGCGTTGATGCTGGCGGTGTTGCCCCTCTGATAGTCGGCGGAGAACCAGGTCGGGCGGACCACAACGCCGGCGGTGCCTTCCTGCAGGTCATTGCGGTACACCATCTCGGGATCGTTGATATGGAACTCCAGGATGAACGAGCCGCTCGACCGGATCGCATCGATGGTCGCCCGGTCGAGCTCCACCGCCACCCCGACCTCGATGTACGGCGAGTCGCGCAGCTCCCTTGGCCCGAACCTGTTGCCGTCGACGATGATGGCCGCGGTGGCGGTGGAGAGGTCGTAAGCATCGTTGGGCAGCCCCACGTCCACTCCGAAGTCATAGTCCAGGGACGACACGTTGCCGAACCGGAACTTGTAATCTAGGTCCACGCTGCCGTCGCGGAGGACGGTGACGAGCATGTTCTCCTGGTCAAGCGTGAACGAGTAGTCCTGGGCCGAGACGGACTGCGGCTGCGAGACGGCGAGCAGGGCGAGGGCGATGAAGACAAGGAGTACCGCGGTCCGTCGGCCTACCACTTGGGCGCCTCCTCCAGCGCGTATATGCTGCCGCAGTACGGGCAGGTGACCATGACGCCGCCCTGGACGACCTTGATGTCCTTGTCCTCCAGCGGGGCGCCGCATGAGCGGCACGTCAGCCTCTTCTGCTCCAGCTGACCGGAGCCGCTCATCTTGACGTTGAAGGTCTGGTTGATCAGCCGGGGCCTCGACGCCTCGATCCTCTCGCTGCGGTAGGCGAAGAAGATGAGCGCCACGGCGATGCCTATCAGCACCGCGCCGGTGGCGATGTTCTCGACGCCTGAAGCTATCACGAAGATGCCGCCCAGCAGTATGAGGAAGACGGCCAAGGCTATAACGAGGGCGTAGGCGACCCTGTTCATCCTTCGGTCTATGTTCGTGTAAGCTATTTTTAAATAATCCCGCCAGAGAACCCACCTATTAAAGTGGGACGAATGGCCACAGACGCGCATGAAGAGCGCTTCCCGGAGTAACAGGAACCTCGGACGCTTCGCAATAGGAAAGGCGCTCTCCGAGAGCGCCCTGCACGTCCATGAGCGGCATGCTGCTGCCACTCGGCCGAACGCGGCGGACGATGAGGCCGAAGGCCGCAAGTCGACGCTTATTCGCGGGCGGCCGATATGGTCATCGGAAGGCGGCGCGGCCGTACTGGGCGCGGTGCCGGCGGACCAGCGATGACAGCCATTCCGATGCGCTGCGGCCGATCGGCGTCCCGGCATCGCATCTGGGACACCGGGCCATCCCGCACCCGCTGACCGCTGAAGGGCAGCCGTAGCAGGCCTTTCCCCTACCCGTGATCGTAAGATAGCGATGCCCGCACGACGGGCACACGGTCCATCCTCCCTTCGGTCCGCCCCCGGGCGGGCCGCCTCCGCCCGCCGTTTTGTATCGACCAAGCGAGGCGCACGTCCCCACCATCTCCTTCACATGGCCAAGGGGCATGCCCCGGTGGAGGGAGCAGGAGCACATCATGACGTAGCCGCCGCCGTCCATGCAGGCGTCCAGGCATCTCGCGGTCTCATCCCTTATCGCCTCCAGCGGACCGAGCAGCAGGGTGGTGAAGGCGTTCACCCCTCCCATGATGCAGGTCTTCCGGCCCCATCGCCTCTTGGCCTCCGCCAGATCATTGCCCTCCGCGAACTGGAACCCGGCGATGCCCGTTTCCAGGACCGCATCCACCAGCCCGGAGAACTCCCCGTGGGAGAACGTCCCGTGGGGATGGAAGGAGGTGGGCGAACCCTCGCTCCGCACGGCGTCGACGATGCGTTTCAGTCCGGGTATGGTATGCTTCACGATGGCCTCCCCGCCCAGGATGTCGGGGTTGTCCGTGGCCGCCGCCACGAACATGGCGTCGGCTCCGGCCTCGCACATGGCGGAGCATAGGTCGACGGTGAGGTCGTTGGAGAACCGGACGGTCCGCCGGAACACGTCCGGATCGCTGACCATGTCCATGGCCAGGATGTCCAGCCCCCTCAGTATCCCGGCCTTGGTGAGCGGGCCCTCCACGTTGCCCAGGACGGCCACCTCCCGGCCGATGCGCTCGCTTACCAGTCGGTACGATCGCACGATGTTGGAGAGGGGCGCGTCCCGGCGGGCGTCCGGGACCTCGGCATCGTCCACCTTCTCCGGAGAATCGAGCGGGGCCCTCGTCACTGAGGGTATGCCGCGCTGGGGGAACATGACCTCGCCCCCCAGCATCTCCACTTCCATCCCGCAGTACTGGATGCTGCCCACCACCGCGTCGTGTCCGATCTCTCTTTGAGCGGCTATGACCGAACGGGCCGACAGCTCGGCATCGAAGGCCCCGGCGCACACTTCCGGAGTGTCTAGGTCGGCGATGTCCAGCCCCAGCGTGAGGTCCCGCAGGAACACCGGTACGCGATCCGGGACGCCCCCGGCCAGGGCGGCGGTCATGCGCTCCCGCGGGGTCATGCGGGGACCCCGGTCGAACTTCCGTGGTGCAAGGCGATCCAGGACATAGCTTGACAACGCTCTATGGGCCTGCTTAAGAACATGGGCCGATAACTAACTTGGCCCGCTGGACCGAAGGACGGGAGGTCCGCCGGAGCGGGCGAACAGTAAATAATCGGATACGGCCATAGCGTGGCGATGCGAACGGCCAAGCTGCTGCTGAGGATACCGGGGAACTGGATAGGGGAGCTGTCCGTCAGATGCAATGCCTCCGTCAAGGTCCTTCAGTGCGTGCCCGCCGACCGCACCACCGGACGCAGCCTGCTGCGGATAGAGACGCTCGACGGGATGGCCGATCAGGACCTGGAAGAGGCGCTGAATGCCATCAGCCCGGACTGCCACGTGGACCTGGCCACGCTGGGCCCGGGAAAGCACATCGCCAGCGTGACCAACAACGCCTGTCTCATATGCAACCTGCTGAACGAGGCGGACTGCTTCCTGGACTCGGCGGCGTCGCAGCCCGACGGCAAGATGGCCTGGACCGTCATCGCGCCGCGCTCGGACAACATTGGCCGGCTGATCGCGCGGCTGAGGGAGATGGGCTGCGAGGTGGAGATGCTGAACCTGCGGGACCAGGAGGAGGACGGGCCGTTGACGTTCCATCAGGAGAAAGTGCTGAGGACCGCCTATGACATGGGCTATTACGATATCCCCCGCTCCATCACCCTGGCAGACCTCTCCGACAAGCTCGGAATGGCCCGCTCCACCATCGATGTGGTCCTCAGGAGGGCCGAGAGGAGGCTCATCGGCAAGCACATCGGCAGATAGAGGCGAACATATTCGCCAATAACATATCGAGGGTTGAGGACATTCCCGTCCTCCGGGACTGCGTGCGGTCCTATCCGGTGAACAATGCCTCCAAAGATGCTCGCATCGATCCGCCGCCTCGTCCCCGAGGGAACGTCTCGCAAATCACGTAGGGCCGAGTTCAACACGGTTTTTCCTACCCCTCCTCCTTGCCACAGCGGCCGCATGGTGGGGCGCCCCTCGAAATCCCTTATTCTCAGCGAGGCGATGCAAGCATGACCGGTAAGATGGAGAAGGTGGCGATATCGGCAACCGGCGTGACCGTCCAGGAAGAGATGGACCACCACTTCGGCCGCTGCCGCCATTTCGTGATGGCCGAGGAAGGCCGCACCTACGCGGTGGAGAACACCGCCCGCGATGCCCCTGAAGGGGCAGGGGTGAAGGCCGCCCAGCTCATGATCGACAACAAGGTGGACGTGGTCATCACCGGCAGCCTGGGGCCCAAGGCATCGGAGGTGCTGGAGGAGGCCGGCATCCGATCATATGTAGGCGCCTCGGGCAGGATAGAGGACGTTTTGGAGCGATACCGGCAAGGACGGCTCGAGTCGCCGTCCGGTGCCGGCAATGACGCGGACATGAACAGGAAGAATTGAAATGATAATCTGTGTACCAACTGAGGGAGATCGCGGCCTGGACGAGGCCGTGTGCCAGCATTTTGGAAGGGCCGTCACTTTCACGCTGTATGATCCCGACACCGGCGAGGTCCGGGTGATCGAGAACCGCAGCGAACACATGGGAGGGGTCGGAACGCCTCCCGAGCACCTTAGCCGTGAGAACGTCAGCGCCGTCCTGGCCGGCGGCCTGGGGCCCAAGGCGATCGATCTGCTGGGCAGCAAAGGCATCGACGTGTTCGTAGGCGCCAATGGCACCGTCCAGGAGACCATTGATCGCTGGAGGAGCGGCTCGATGGCCAAGGCCAACAAGGACAACGCCTGTCGCGACCACGCGCACTGAACGCCACGCGGTGAGCGGCAAATGAGGATCGCAGTGGCCAGCGGGAAGGGCGGCACCGGCAAGACGCTGGTGTCCGTGAACCTCTCCGCCGCCGCGGGGCTTGACCTGGCCGACCTGGACGTGGAGGAGCCCAATGCCTTCCTGTACTTCGGGGACGGCCCGTCAACCATCGTTCCCGTGAGCAGGCCGGTGCCCTCCATCGACGAGGGGAGCTGCGACCTGTGCGGGGAATGCGCCAGGGTGTGCGCCTTCAACGCATTGGTCCGACTGCCCCGGCGGATAAGGGTGCATGAGGAGCTGTGCCACGGATGCGGGGCCTGCGCTCGCCTATGCCCCCACCAGGCCATCGAGGAGGTGGACCACGAGATGGGGGTCCTCATCAGCACCGCCTCGGGCGAACGGCGCCTCGTCTACGGCCGCCTCAATATCGGAGAGGCCAACGCCGTCCCGCTGATCAAGGCCGTCAAGGCGTCCCTGGCGCCGGGGCGGACGGTCCTCATGGACTGCCCTCCCGGGACGTCGTGCAACATGGTGGAGGCGGTGAGGGGAAGCGATTACGCGATAATGGTGGCGGAGCCCACCCCCTTCGGCGCCCACGACCTCGCCCTGGCGCTCGACGTGCTGGAGCGGCTCGAGGTTCCGCACGGGGTGGCGATCAACAAGGCCGGCATGGGCGGCGTGGACATCGCGGCCATGTGCGCCGCCCGCGGCACGACCGTGCTCGGCGCCATACCGTTCAGCCGGGACATAGCGCAGCGGCATGCCCAGGGGCGATCGCTGATGGACCGGCCGGAGGACCGCCGGACGTTCCTCGGCCTGTGGGGAGCGGTGATGAAGGAGATGCGCCCATGAAGGAACTGGCCGTTCTAAGCGGTAAGGGCGGCACCGGCAAGACGACCGTCATGGCCGCCCTCTCGCGCCTGGCGCATGGCGCCGTGCTCGCCGACTGCGACGTGGACGCTCCCAACCTGCACCTGCTCATCTCCGGGGACACGGTCGAGGAGCATGGGTTCACCGCCTCCCGCGTCGCCACCCTCGACGCCTCGAGGTGCACCCGCTGCGGCCT
>DAGU01000089.1:44030-44994 GCA_002498285.1 Methanomassiliicoccus sp. UBA386
GGCTCTCGTGCGAGGGCTGCGACCTGTGCGCCCGCCTATGCCCTGTCGAAGCGATCGCCATGGGCGACCGCACATCGGGGAGATGGGCGATGACCCGGACCGCCGACGGCATGATGTTCCACGCCCGCCTGGAGCCGGGCGAGGGCAACTCCGGCAAGCTGGTCACCCTGCTGAAGCGCCGGGCGAGGGAGCACGCCCTCGAGAAGTCCGCGGCCCTCCTGCTGGTCGACGGGCCCCCGGGAACGGGGTGCCCGGCCATCGCCGCCCTGTCCGGCGCCGACGCGGCCCTGCTGATCGCCGAGCCCAGCCGATCGGGGAAGGCCGACATCGAGAGGATCCTGGCGCTGTGCCGGCGGATGAACGTGCCGCCGGTGATGGCCATCAACCGCTGGGACCTGCATCCCGGCATGGCCGAAGAGCTGGAAGAGCTGGCCCGCGAGGAAAGGGTCCCCATGCTGGGCCGGATCCCCTTCGACGAGGGCGTTCACCGATGCGCGGCCTCGGGGCGCGTCGTGGACGCCGGTCCGGCAGGAAGGGCGATCGGGGAGCTATGGACATCCCTGCAGGGATTCCTGCGGGACTAGTCCCCGACCCTCTCCAGTATCCCGTCCAGGATGGGCTCGAAGGCCTTGGGCTCGCCATCGAGGATGAACGGCCTGCCGGCCTCGGCGCTCTTCGCCACCCGGGGGTCCAGGGGCACCTTCCCCAGGTAGGGCACGCCATACTCCATGGCCGCCTGGAACGCCAGGCTCCCGCCCAATCCCTCGGCCTCCTGTCCGCAGTGGGGGCACACGAAGCCGTTCATGTTGTCCACCAGCCCCAGCACCTTCAGCCCCACGAGCCCGGCGAAGCGTATGGACCTCCGGACGCTGGTGAGCGCGATGTCCTGGGGCGTGGTGACGATGACGGCGCCGTCCGCCTTGGGAATGAGCTGCGCGATGGTCAGCGGCTCGTCGCCGGTTCC
>DAGU01000089.1:45139-51730 GCA_002498285.1 Methanomassiliicoccus sp. UBA386
GGCGGCAGGTCCACGACCAGGTAGTCGAGGTCGCCCCACTCCACGTCCTCGATGAACTGCTTCAGCGCCCCCATCTTGACCGGGCCGCGCCACACCACCGGCGCGTCCCTCTCCTCCAGGAAGTAGGCGATGGAGATGACCTTGAGGCGGGGCAGCACGTTGGCCGGCTGTATGCGTCCGTTCAGCAGCTCCAGGCGCTCTCCGGTGGCGCCCAGCAGCCGGGGCACGCTCGGCCCGTGAATGTCGGCGTCGAGGATGCCGACGGAGTGGCCGCGCTTGGCCAGGCCGGCGGCGATGTTCACCGCCACGGTGCTCTTTCCCACGCCCCCCTTGCCGCTCATGACCACGATCTTGTGCTTCACGCCCGGAAGCAGCTCCTTCTTGCACTGTTCGGCGGGGCCGTTGATGACCTTGATATCGTCCATGCAAACGCTCCGCATCCCGCGGGATGCATGGTGTTCATCGATTCTACGTCATTTCTTCCTGACGGCGAACGGCCCCCGCCGCGATCCATCGTCGCCGGGTGTGGTCAGTGCCTCGACCGGTGCTTCGACTTGATGTCTCCCGATATGGTCTCTCCAAGCTCCTCGGGCAGCTCCTCGCCGTGCTCCTCCATCATGTGCTCCCGCAGGCCTTCCATGGCGTCCTTGGCGCTGGCCGCCTCGACGAAGTAGTTGCATCCCGCCTTGGGGCACTTGGCCCCTTTCTTTATGCCCATCTTGCGCCTCCGCCCATGGTTTTAAGCCCGAGGCATATGAAGGTTGGGGCGTCACTCGTGGACAAGCATGATGGAGATGGGGCGGAAGCCCTGCCTGGCATAGAATCCCAGGACATCGTCGTTGCCATACACGGTGAACACGGCCATGGTCCTGGCGCCGTTGTCCCTCATCCACTCGACCGACCGCTGCAGGAGCAGCTCCCCCACCCTGCGGCCGCGGGAGCACTCCTCCACGAAAAGGGACTCGACCTCCCCCGCGCCGTCCATCACGGTGCTGATGCAGAACCCCAGCTCCCTGCCGCCGAACGTGGCCACGTCGATGTTGAAGTGCCCCCGGGACGCCTTGTTCATTAGCTCTGACCGTCTCTCGTCCCAGCTCTTCTCATGGAAGTAGTCGCGGAAGTGCGTGGAATGCCGGGCGGCGTCCCTGGTCAGCTTGGACCACATGTCCCTGACGGAGTCGAGCATCTCCGCTCCGCCCGCAACCAGGATAATGTCGTCCGCCACGCTCCGCAATAGGGCGTCCTGTCTTATCATCCTTTGTCGAAAGAAGCATAGAACGATTAACCTGCGGAGCTGGTCGTATATTGCATGTTCCGCTGCACCGACTGCGGAGCGGAGCACCCAAGCTTCCGCTACACCTGCCCCCGCTGCGGCTCGGCGCTGCTGTTCGTCGGCGATGAGCTGTCCTGGAGGCCGGATGGCGCGGGTATGTGGCGCTACCGCTCCATGCTTCCGGTGGACCGCCGGGTGACGATGTGCGAGGGCGGCACGCCCCTGATCCGCCGCCGCGACGTGGAGGACGAGGTCTACCTCAAGGTGGAGGGGAACAACCCCACTGGCTCCTTCAAGGACCGCGGGACCTCGGTCATCCTCTCGGACGCGGTCGGCCGTGGCTTCTCCACGATGGCGGTGGCGTCCACGGGCAACATGGGGGCGAGCGTGGCCGCCTACAGCGCCTACTCGAACCTCGAGGCCCTCGTGTTCCTTCCGGCGGACGTGCCGGACGAGAAGGTGGCGCAGATATTGGCCTACGGCGCCCGGCTGGTCCGGGTGGAGGGAAGCTTCAGGGAAGCGGCCCGGGCGATGAGGGAGGAGGCCGACGGCGCCTACCTGGCCACCACCGGCCTGAACCCGTACTTCATCGAGGGCCTGAAGACCGTGGCCTTCGAGCTCTTCGAACAGATGGGGGTGCCGGACACGGTCATCGTGCCGACCGGCACCGGCGGGCTGCTCACCGCCGTCCACAAGGGCTTCGAGGAGCTGCGAGCGCTCGGCATGACCACATCGGTCCCGCGCATGGTGGCCGCCCAGGCCGCCGCGGCCGCGCCCATCGTTGAGGCGTGGCGGGACCGCGGCCCGCTGCGAACGCCCGAGGAGGCGAGCTCGATCGCCTCCGCCATACTGGTCAAGGAGCCGTACAACGGGCTCTCGGCCATCGCCGCCATGGACCGTTCGGGGGGAGGCGGCATCGAGGTGACGGACGACGAGATCATCGCCGCCGTGCGGGAGCTCGGCCGCGAGGGGGTGTTCGCCGAGCCCTCGGCCGCCGCCTCCCTGGCCGCGTACCGGAAGACGGGGAAGGCGGGCAGGACCGTGCTGATCGTCACGGGCTCCGGCCTCAAGGACCCCATGGCCGCGCTGGAAGCCGCCAGGGGCCGGGGACCCTAGCTTGATATGCCTCCGGCTGCCTCTTTGCACATGCATCGATGACCACCTTTGAGTGGATCCTACTGATCAACGCCATCACGGCGTTCATCCTGGTGTTCCTGGAGGAGAAGCGGCCGCGCAAGGCGGTGGCGTGGCTGCTCCTGATGTTCCTCCTGCCGATCGGCGGCATAGTCCTGTTCATCATCTTCGGCCAGAACCTCCGGAAGACGAAACGGGCGTCCCGCAAGTCGGCGCGGGACCGGAAGTACGTGCACGACCTGATCGAGGCCCACCGCATCGACTACCTGACCGCGCTCTCCTCGCTGGAGAAGGTCGGCATGGAGTCGCACGACGACATGGTCCAGCTGCTCGTCAATAACGGCAACTCGTTCCTGACGCACGACAACGAGGCGGAGGTCTTCTCGGACGGCAAGGAGTTCTTCGACGCATTGTTCCGGGCGATCGAGGCCGCCAGGGAGCACGTGCACGTGCAGTACTACATCATCCGCAACGACAAGCTTGGCCGCTCTTTCCTGGACCTTCTCAGGCGCAAGAGGGCGGAGGGCGTGGAGGTCCGCCTGCTGGTGGACGGGATGGGCACCAGGCTGCCGCCCCGCTGCTACAGGTCCCTGCACGACGCCGGAGTGGAGGTGGAGATGTTCTTCCCTCCGCTCGTCCGCATGATGCCGTTCCTCAATCACCGCATCAACTTCCGCAACCACCGCAAGATCGTGGTGATCGACGGCCGCATCGGCTTCGTGGGCGGCTACAACGTCGGCGACGAGTACCTGGGCAAGGTGCGCAGATGGGGCTACTGGAGGGATGCCGCCCTGCGCCTGGAGGGCATGGCGGCCATGGCCCTCCAGCTCCGCTTCATACTCGACTGGAACGAGGCGTCCAAGGACAAGATGGACGTTGAGGAGAGATACTTCCCCAAGGAGGCGCCGCGCCGCGGGAAGGTTCCGGTGCAGATCGTCAGCAGCGGGCCCGACACGCCCTGGGCGCCGATCAAGCTGTCCTACCTCAAGATGATCCACGAGGCCGAGGAGAGCGTGTACATCCAGTCGCCGTACTTCGTTCCGGACGAGAGCGTGCGGGACGCGCTGACCATGGCGGCGCTGGCCGGCATCGATGTGCGGATCATGATCCCGGACAAGCCGGACCATCCGTTCGTGCACTGGGTCTCGCTCTCGTACCTGTGCGAGCTGCTGCCCTCGGGCGTGAAGGGCTACATGTACGGCAGCGGCTTCATCCACGCCAAGACCGCGGTGGTGGACGGGCGGATCGTCTCCATCGGCAGCGCCAACTGGGACGTCCGCTCGTTCGAGCTGAACTTCGAGACCAACGCCGTCCTTTACTCGAAAGAGCTGGCCGGCGTGCAGAAGGACGCGTTCCTGGACGATCTTTCACGCTGCTGCGAGGTGACGGTCGAGGGCTGCGAGGGGCGCTCGCTGCTGGTGCGCTTCCGCATGTTCATATCACGGCTGTTCTCGGCGATCCTTTGAACGCCTCCACTGCCGGTACGCATGAGCGGGCCGCGGGGCGTTCTGCTCGTAGTGGATCATCAGCGAGGGAACGGCGTATTTTAGATACTTGCTCATCAGGGCGGTGCCGGTGGCCCCCTTGGCCAGCGCGCCTTTCTCCTTGCCGACCACGATGTTGCGCCGCTTCACCACGTCCGAGAGGAAGCCGTCCACGTCCTGCGCCCTGGAGCACGTCACGACCGTTCCCAGGTCGTTCAGCAGGTGCCCGTCCGTGCCGGCGGTCCGCCCCAGGTTCTTCCCCTCCGACAGCTCGGTGGCCATCATGTTCATCTCCCTCGACATGCCGCCGCACAGCACCTCGACGCCGTCGAACTCCTCGATGAACGCCGGCGGAAGGTAGCAGCGGTCGATGCATCTTTGCACCCCCTTGTTGAACATCAGGTATCCGTAGGGGTGGGCGGCCACGCGGACGCAGTTGTACTCCCGCGACCGCTCCATGATGGCCTCGCTGTCGAGATAGATGGCCAGGCAGGGGCTTTTCCGCTTGTTCTCATGGATGTGCCGCCGGTAGAAGTGCTCCAAATCGCTGACGGTGTAGAAGTAGAGCAATATGTGGGGGCCGTCGGCCGAGCTGACCTCGATGCCCGGGACTATCATGACGCCGCTGTCGGCGTTCACCGCCTCTCTCACCCCGGAGACGGCGTTGTGGTCGGTGATCGCCACCCCGCAGCCCTTCCGCCAGGCATGCTTCAGCACGGAATTGATCGAGGAGGAGCCATCGGAGTGGCAGGTGTGGTAGTGCATGTCCACCGCCGAGTATCCCTGGGACAGCAGCCGGGGCAGGTCGGGCTCCTCGAACCGCACCGTCCTCGTCATCGGTCGTTCCTACGTCCTTTGCCGGATAAGATAATGACGCCTCACAGCTCGATCGCCATGCCGTCGTGGGCCGCCTCGACCGACGACGCGCCGCTGAGCGCCTCGATCCTTCTCACCGAGCCGTCGACATCGTGGAAGAACCAGCTGCCGAAATGCGTGAACACGATTCGGGGGGCCAAGGGGGAGAAGAAGCGAACAAGGTTTGGGATCCCGGTATGGCCGTGCGGCCGCCCCCTGCCGTCCCGACGCACCAGACCGCCCTCGCGGATGAAGGAGCCGTCGGTGATGACCAGGTCCATCTCCGGCAGGCGGTCGCGGTACCTCCGCTGGACGGAGACAAGGTCGCCGGTGTACATGATCCTGCTCACGCCGTCGTCGATGAGGTAGGCGTTCGAACGGTACGAGATGCTGTGCACCGTCGGCACCGCCGTCACGGTCAGGCCGCCCGCCTCCCGGCTGGAGCGGATGACCTGGACCTCGGGATGCCCCTCCCACCGCTGCGGAGCGAACGTCGGGACCTGCAGGGGGGCAACCTCCTCCTCGGTGAAGAAGGCGTGGTCGGCGTGAAGGTGCGTCAGGAACACCGCCTCGGGCCCGCGCTCCAGGAAGCAGCGCTCCCCCAGGTCGAACAGGACCTCGTTCACCAGCACCCCGGAGTGGAGCATGTGGCCCGGAGCCGAAGGCTCGATATGTCCCCTGGTGCCCAGGATCTCTATCCGCACGCCATCCGGATGGCGGCGCCCATAGAGAAAAGTTACCTGTCACAGGCAGTCGGCGCAGAAGTAGGAGGTGCGGCCTCCCACCGTCTCGGTCCGGAGGGCGGAGCCGCATCGCGGGCACGCCGCTCCCCGGCCGCGGCAGCGCAGCAGGTAGGTCGGCGGCAGCCGATCGAGGTCGGCGCCCGCTTCGATGGACCGCCGCAGCACCCGCCGCATGGCGCGGTGCAGGCACTCCAGGTCCCTCTCGGACAGGGAGCGCGCCCCGGCGCGGGGGTCCAGCCGGCACTGGAAGAGCATCTCGTCCGCGTACAGGTTCCCGACGCCGGCCACCCTCCGCTGGTCCATCAGGGCGGCCTTGATCGGCCCCCTGGCCTCGAGGAACGCGTCGACGAACTCCCCGCGCGATATCTCCAGGGCGTCGGGGCCCATCCCCTTCGATTCTATGTAGCGCTCCGGCGACGACGCCAGGCCGAGGCGCCCCAGCATGCGGGGGTCCACGAAGGCCAGCGAGCCGCGGGGGAAGACGAACAGCGCGCGGGTGAAGCGCTCTTCCGCTCCATCGGTCCACGCCGGCCGGCCGGTCATGCCGAAGTGCCAGGTGAGCCACCCTCCCCCGCTCAGCCGGAGGAACAATCTCTTGCCGTGCCGCCGCACCGACAGGAACTCGCCGCCCTCCACCGCCTCCGCAAGGTCGCATCGGTCGGTGCCGCGGATCACGACGTCGTTCCTGACCTCCATCCTGACGACCGGGCGTTGCAGCGACGTCCCTTCGATGTACCGCCGGAACGTCTCCACCTCGGGCAGCTCGGGCATGATGGCTCCATGCCCGCGGCGGATATCAATCCTCCCTCCGGCGGAGGTACGCTCCCACGCGGCGCAGGGGGAAAGCAAGGAAGCGCTCGCCCTGGTGGCGGGCCCACCGCCGGCGCTCCTCCTCGGAGAGGAACAGCCGCTTCATCTCGGTGAGCTCCTTCTGGGGAGAGAACAGCGCGTACACGGGGACGCCGACGGCCAGGAGGGTGAGCCCCACCAACCAGACGTCCGGGCGGACCAGCGCGATGAGCAATAGGGACAGCGCCGCCCCGGCCACCGGAACGATGCGGCGGCCCCGGAGGGCGGCGCTCCTCTCGGGGTCGCGGCGCAG
>DAGU01000089.1:51879-56016 GCA_002498285.1 Methanomassiliicoccus sp. UBA386
TTGATGAGGGCCGGGATGCCGCCCAGGACCGACGCGATGAACGCCGTCGCCCCCAGGGCTATGATGCTGATGTACGGGGTGCCGAAGCGGGGGTGCAGGCGGGCCATCCGGTGCGGCAGATGGCCGTCGAGCGCCATGGCGTAGGCCAGACGCGACGTTCCCAGGGTGCCCGACTCATCGGCGCCGAGGATGGAGATCAGGGCGCCCACCCCCACGAACAGGACCACCAGGGGGGCGGCGGCTCCCAGGGGGGCGAACATGGTCGCCGCGGCCTCCATGAGCGGCGAGGACGAGGACATGAGGCCCTGGCGGTCGAGCGAAGCCATCACCGCCAGGTTGGTCAGCAGGTAGAAGGCCGTCACGACCAGCATGCCGATCGCTATGGCCCGGGGCACGCTCCGCTCCGGCCGCTCGGCCATGTCGGCCGGCAGCGTGCTCAGCTCGAACCCCGCGAAGGCCCAGAAGATGAGCACCAGGGCCTGCCCCGCCTCGGCCGCCCCGCCCGTGAGGAACGGTACGAAGTTCGAGGCCGCCGCGGACGGTTGTAGGACGACGTACGCCATGCCTCCCAGGATGATGAGCACCAGCGGGCTCAGCTTGATGATCGTCAGGGCGTCGTTGGTGCGGCCCGCGGCCTTGATCCCAACGACGTTGGTCGCCACGATGATCCCTATGAACAGGGCCTTCAGGCCGATCACCCCGGCCGGCCCGACGCCCGGGACCAGGGCGGTGAAGTACTGGGCGAAGGCGACCGGGAACACGGACAGGGAGAACCATTCCGCCAGCAGGAGGGCCCACCCCGTCATGAAGCCGGCGAAGGGGCCGGCCGCCGCGCCCGCGTAGGCGTACGGGCCTCCCACCTTGGGCAGCAGGGTCACGCAATAGGAGAACGATAGCGCTATGACCAGGGCCATGGCGCCCGCCGCGACCCACAGCAGCAGGGAGGCCGGGCCGATCAGCCGGGCGCCGATGGCGGTCGCGATGTATATGTCCGCGCCGATGATGGAGCCGATGACCAGGTTGGTGAGGTCAAAGGTGGTAAGCTTCCCGCGCCCGCTGCCCATGGTGGTCGCTCTTTACCGCAAGCGTGCGTCCGTTCCTATCGCGTGCATGGTTCACCGCCCCTTGTCCGGCATGTCGATGACGATGAGCTCCGCCCCCTCGTCCGAGCGTATGGCGGCGCCGCCCCTCATGCGGACCTGGTCGTTCCGGCCGACCTCTCGTCCTTCCACGAGGGCGGAGCCGTCGGTCAGGTAGATGAAGAGAAGGCGGTCGCTCCCTCCCGCCTCGATCTCGCCTCCGCCGCCGAGGTCGCAGGCGTACAGCGTGGCGTCGGCCGACATGTCCAGGCCTCCCCTTCCCTCGCCGGAGGCCAGGGGCTGCAGCCGGTCCTCGCGCCCTATGGCGGGGAAAGCGCCATGGGCGTACGACGGCAGCAGCCCGCGCTTGTTCGGGTAGAACCAGATCTGGTACATGTGCACCGGCACGCTGCCACGGTTGAACTCGGAGTGGATCACGCCCGTGCCGGCGGTCATCCTCTGCGCCTGGTCCTGGCCGAAGGTGCCCTGGTTCCCGGCGCTGTCCTGGTGCGAGATCTCGCCCTTAAGCACGAAGGTGACGATCTCCATCTCGCTGTGGCGGTGGTCGGCGAAGCCCTCCCCGGGCTGCACAACGTCGTCGTTGAACGCCCTCAGGCTGCCGAAGGACAGGTTGTCCCGGTCCTGGTAATCGTTGAAGGAGAACAGCCAGCTGGTCTTCAGCCACCCGTAGTCCCTGGTATGCCTCCTCTCGCTCGGGATGACAGTAATGCTCTGCTCCTTGAACATGATGACAGGATGTGAGCGACCGGCACAAAAAAGTGAGGTCGCCGCCCACGGCAAGTTATTTTTCCCATGGCCTAGCATGTTCCCTGCATGTGGAGGCCCAACACCTGCAAGATATGCGGGGCCGTCATGCCCCGCCGCTACCCGCGAACCTACATGATCTGGCTGCTGGCAGTGGCGTCGCTGGCCCTGCTGCTCTTGGCCCCCACGCTCATCGGGCTGGCGGAGGTCGAGGGCGGCCTGCTGATGTTCATAGGCATACTTGGCGCGGTGGCGGCGCTGCTGCTGTTCCTTCGCGCCGGCGGCAGGTGCGAGGCCTGCCGGGCCCAGGGGAGGCGGTCCTAGGCGAACACGCTCAGCACGGTCATCAGGCTCAGCGCGGCGGCCACGGTGAAGGCGATGTACATCGACGCCTTGGGGACGCTCATGGCGTCGCGGCGGTCCGGGCTGCGCCTGGCGATGTCATCCTGGAAGTTGCGGTATGCCATGGCGGTCGCCCCCCATCCCAGCGCGGCGCCCGCCGCCATGACCGCAAGCTCGCCCAGCCCCATGCCTACGAAGAAGACCATCAGGGCGAGGACCTCCAGCACCTGGACGGCCACCCGCCGCATGTTGTACGCCTGCAGCGGCTCCTTCCTGTCGCGCCTTCCGGCTCCCGAGAAGCTCATAGCCCATGGGCATCCCCGGCCAGGATAAAAAAGTGTGCCGGCCGTCACCGGCGCGAGAGCCGGAGAAGCCCCCCGGCGGACAGCGCCCTGATGCGCTCCAGGCCCACGACGCGCTCCTCGCGGCAGCTGATGCGGTCCACCGCCAGATATGACAGCGTGAAGGCGAAGTATGGCAGCGCGTAGGTCCAACTGAACGTCCCGGCGGCGATGAGGGCGAACAGCGCGATGTCGCTGAACGGCCGGTACATGAGGAACGCTCTCGGAACGCCCTGGAGATGGTGGCCCCATCTGTCCGCCACCTCGTCCACGAACCCCGCCGCCAGGAACAATGCCAGGGGGACGAGGGCGAGGCTCACGTCCGATGAGGGGTAGAACGCCGCCAACGACACGACCGCCAGCACGGTCCCGGCGAGGAAGGACTCATTGTCGATCTTGCGGGCCAGGGCCAGGGAGATGAGCATGGCCCCATAGAACGCGGTGGAGAACGGCGAGTCCCTTGCCATCAGGAATCCCATGGCCACTCCCGACAGGACCGCCACCGCGCGCGCGGCCTTGATGGGGTACGCGCTATCGTCATATGCCTCATCGATGAACTTTATGGACCCGCCTAGGAACCCATACAGAAAAACCAGTTGCAGGATGTCAAACATCGGTCTGCCTTCACAGTAGGGCAGGCGCATCGCCCGCCCCTCGGGAGAGCTCCGTTCCTGGATAATAAACTTTCATGGCGGTTCCACATAGGGCCGAGAAGGCGGCCGTTTGGCCGCTGGCCCCCATGCTCCAGCACGTCAATATCAATTAAGATAATTCTAGTAAGTATTATATGTATCGAGAACCAAGATACTAACGGGCGGGTCAGGGAGGCCCCCCTCCCCCCGGGGCGCCATGGTGGATGACGCTCCCACCTGTGGAACCCGCTCTCCACCCTTGCGAAGCAGAGCATCACCCCCCAAACCCCTTCCCCATTTTTACTCAAACTTCAAGTCCCATGTGTCCATCGACCATCATGGAACCGTTGGGGCGGGACTTCTTCGCCCGGCCGGCCCTGCAGGTGGCGCCCGATCTGCTGGGAAGCATGCTGGTGCATCGCACCCCCCAGGGCATCCTTTCCGGCGTTGTCGTCGAAACAGAGGCCTACGGGGGAGTGGACGATCCCGCGTCCCATGCCTATAGGGGGAGGCGCACCCCCAGGAACGAGGTCATGTGGGGACCCGCTGGCCACGCCTACATCTATCCGATCTACGGCATGTACCTGTGCTTCAACGTCGTGACCGGGCAGGACGGCGATCCCCAGGGGGTGTTCATCAGGGCCGCGGAGCCTCGCCTGGGGCTGGAGGAGATGGCGCGGGCCAGGGGCATGGCGCCCGTCGAGAGGAACGTCCCGAGGCTGGCCAACGGGCCGTCCAAGCTGTGCATGGCGTTCCGCCTCACGCGGGAGATGAGCGGCTCCGACGTGACGGGCGGTCCGCTGTTCTTCATCGCCGGCGAGGAGGTGGAAGTGGTGACGTCGAAGCGCATTGGCATCGACTACGCGGGCCAGGGGGCCGAATGGCCGTGGCGCTTCCTCGTGAAGGGCAGCCGCTTCGTCTCCCGTCCGCCCAGGGCCGCGAGGCCGGCGTTGACCTCCAGGTCAACGGCGAAAGGGC
>DAGU01000089.1:56340-64611 GCA_002498285.1 Methanomassiliicoccus sp. UBA386
GATGCGGCCGACCGCTCCGGAACGAACGTCCAGGTGGCCGGGGTGGACGAGGGGGACATGGTCAAGACCGACGGCCAGCACATCTACATCTCCGACGGCCTGGCGGTCCACATCGTCCGGGCCGGCGCCGATGGGCTGCAAAACGTCTCGACGATCTCCCCGGAGGGCGGATGGTACATCGGGGCGCTGTACCTGGAGGGCGGCACGCTGATCGTGGTCCGCTCTCACCAGACGTCCCATGTCATGGATGCCATGCAGGCGCCGCCGGCGGAGGAGAGCACCATACTGTCCTCGTACGACGTCTCCGATCCGACCCGCCCAGTCCTGACGCACGAGGTCGGCGCGTCCGGCTGGTATGCCGGCTCCCGGATGGCCGGTGGGACCGTCTACGCTGTGGTCCAAAAGAACGTCTGGATGGACGGCAGGGTGACGCCCCCGGTGCTGACCCGGGACGGCAGGGCGGAGGCGGTGAAGGCGACCGAGGTGATGCACGATCCCTCGGTCCGGGAGGCGTCGAGCTTCATCAGCCTGCTGGCCTTTAACATCGCCTCGGGGGAGAGCACCTGCCTGACCGCGGCCGCCCCCGCGTCATCGGTCATGCACATGTCCCCGACGTCCCTCTACCTGACGATGGCCGACGTGCCGCGGAGCGGCGCCAAGGGCGCGGCGACGGCCATCTACCGCTTCGATGTGGACGGCCTGAACGCCACCCTGGCGGCGAGAGGCTCCGTGGACGGGTACCTGATCTCGCAGTTCTGCATGGACGAGCGCGGCGGCCATCTCCGCGTGGCCTCGACCTCCGGATGGAGCTCCCCGTACACCGCCGTCACGGTGCTGGACAGGGAGCTCAAGGAGGTCGGAAAGCTGGACAACATCGCTCCCGGCGAATCCCTGTACTCCTGCCGGTTCATGGGCGACCGCCTGTACCTGGTGACGGCCATACGGGTCGATCCCCTGTTCGTGGTCGACCTCAGCGATCCCACCTCGCCCTCGCTGCGCGGCCAGCTGAAGGTCCCCGGGATCTCCACGTACCTGCAGATGACCTCCCACGGCCTGCTGGGGATCGGAGCGGAGAACGGCACCCTCAAGGTGTCGCTGTTCGATGTGACGGGCGACTCCCCGCTGGAGATCGACACCTATCGGTTCGACGGCGCCGCGTACTCGGAGGGGCAGTGGGACCACCATGCGGTGCTGTGGGACGAGCGGTACGGCCTGCTGTCCCTCCCGGTCCAGCGGTGGTCCGGCGATGGATGGTATCGGCCCAGCTCATCGTTGGCCGTGCTGTCCGTCGCCGGCGGCATCGAGCTGGCCGGCGAGATCGTCCATGAGGGCGCGTCGGTGCAGAGGGCGCTGTACATCGGCGACGTCCTGTACTCGATATCGACCACTATGGTGAAGGCGAGTTCGCTGCCGGACCTCTCGGAGGAGGGCAGCCTGACCTACCGGACGGCTCCGCCCGGCTGGTACGAGGCGGCGCGCTGAGATGCAAGCTTTGAAGTTGCCCGACCGCCTGCTCCTGAAAGGAGGCGGGAGAACGAAGGTGGAGCTGGACAGGCGGGCATTGTTCGCGCTGGCATCGGACACCCGTCTGGACATCCTCAGATCGCTCCGGACCAACAGGCGCACGGTGTCGCAGCTGGCCGACCTGCTGGGCATCGACAAGGCGGCGGTCCACCGCCACCTCAAGAAGCTAGAGGAGGGCGGCCTGGTGGCCCGGACGGAGGACCACGGCTTCGTCTACTACGGCCTGACGTGGAAGGCCCGCAGCATGCTGTCCCCGGACGACAACACCCGCATCGTGCTGCTGTTGACCTGCTCCCTCATCTGCCTGGTGGGGCTGGCCGCCGTCCTGGCGACGGCCGGCGGGGCCGTGGAGCAGCTCGCCGCCGACGGGACGGAGGCGCAGTACTCCGAGCCAAGCTTGTCGCCGCCCCAGCCCTGGAGCTGGGTCCTGCCGTCCTCCGTGCTGGGCCTCGCCGCCTTCGCTCTCACGTACGCGGCGCTCCTGCACCTAAGGCGGCCGAGGCAGCGGGGCGGCGAGGACACGGAAGGGCCGTCCACCGGGGCGCCGGACGATCAGCCGCCGTCCGCCAACATATAATAAGATGCCCTGCCAAATCGATATCGGGAGAGATAATGGTCAACGCGGAGAGCACCATAAACCGGCTGATCGGGGAATGGCGGGTCAGCATGAAGTTCAGCATGGAGGGCGGCAGCGTCGCCAAGGGCCGGGGGACGGCCATCGGGCGCTCCATCGCGCTTGGGAGGGGAGTGCAGTTCGTCCTCAAGGGCGTTCTGGAAGGCATAGGGACGTACGAGGACAATAGCCTCGTAGCATACGATCCGGAGGAGGATGAGATATGCCTGTTCACCGTCACCTCCATGGGCATGGTGCACTCCCGCGCCGGCCGCTATGACGGGGGCGACACCCTGGTCATGCGGTGGAGCGGACGCATCCGCGGGAGGCCGGCGGAGGAGGAGATAACGGTCAGCCTGTTCTCCGAGGACGAGTTCGCCATCCGCCAGGTGGAGCGGGTGGACGGAAGGATCACCACCATCGGCGAGTACCAGTACCAGAGGAGCGGCCGCGGGGTGCTGGAGGAACCGGTCCCGACGTTCGCGTGATGCGGCGAACGTCCAGGGGGCCCCGGTCCTGAAGGAAAGGGCCGGCCTGTGAGCGGCGTACGCCCTTGCTATAGCTGTCCCATCAATTTCCTGGCTGACCTCAGGGCATTCTCATGGATCGTTCGCAGTTCGGGTACAGAATCATCATAATCACACATTTTTCTCCAGACATGAAGCCTACCAAGGGTGTTGGCGGCATTTGCCAGGCGAGCCTTTTTGAGATGGTCCCTGATCATACTGTGGTCCTTGGAGGTATGCGTTATCAGATATCCATAGTCTCTTGATGCCCTGTCCATGACCACATGGAATGTTGCATAGTACACGCGGCTGACTGCGCTCCTCCTCATGGCCTCCTCAGGCAGATCTGGGCAATCGATCATGCGCTCTGCCAGCTCAAGATAATCTGACCAGTCGAAGCTGATGATCTCACCTCGGCGGTGAAAAATCAGTTGTTATCAGGACCCACCCATCTCTTACGGACAACGGTTCTTCGAATGACGATACGATGGAATCGATCTGGTCCAATATGTTCTCGGGGTAGCTTGCCATCCTGATGGTGAACATTAGGAACTCATCATCAGCATCGGGGTCTTGGAACACTTCCAATGATATCTGCGCCTCGCCCCTGAAATGCGCCATCAAGGCTTCGCCCATGGGCAAGAGCATCCCTGTCATATCGCTGTATATGACCAGATACTCCCGCACCCTGCCTGGATCGCTGATCACTACTCCCATGCGCGCTACGGACCAAAGTGTGGTCTCAATGGACGAGACTATACTGAGTTCCTTGGACCCTTTAAGGCCCTCATTAGCATCGCGAAGCCAGGCTAGCACACTCAGGACCTCGAATGAACTACGTTCCCCCCTCAACTTAGTGTTTGCCTCTTCTACCAAAGCATCCCTGTATGGTTCATCAAAAACGGTCCATTGACCAGACCAGCAGTTTGACCTGGATGATCTGTTGTAGTTATACATGCTAATCCCCTCGGAACGTCGCTTTCATCCTTTCAGTGAGGCTATCTTCAAATAGCTGTCCGATACGCCCGTGAGCCGCCTCGATCCAGTCATCGAGGTCCTCGACCGGCAGAGCATTTGGGCGGGCCAGGAAGTAGTCGAGGTCGAGGATGAATGCATCATTATGGGGGTCATTCGGCAAAGTCTTCATCAACTGGACCCTGCAGACATCGCGTTTATCCTGATACGGGATCTCTACTCCGATCATGAAGCTGGCGGGTCCGCTATGCGTCATGATCTTGCCCATATGCGGCCTAAACTCAAAATAGTCTTCAAGGCCCCCAGCATTATGGGGGACCTCTAGCCTATTGATATACCTCAGGCCGACCCTTAATAAGGACGAGATCTCCACCACCTGTGACAAATTGTTGAAAACCGCCCTTATTTGTGGCATTAACCTTTCCCAGGATGTATAAGGTCGCAGTCTGCTTATCGCCATGCCCCTCTCTTCCAGGATAACGACCGACTTCCGGTCCGGGGAGGAAAACTTGATCCTTTCAATCCCTCGCAGTTCAGGCAGCGAGCCTGGTTTTACAGGTAACGATATCTCTCTGCCTTGCAAGACCTCCTTGAACGGGTAATCAGCCTTGATCCTCTCGTAGAACGCCCCGGGGACCGTCATATCCCAATTGACTGTCAGAGGCAGGTTGATCGCGCAAACCGCCTCTTCAATAGGAGCTAATGGATATGCTTTCGTCATGGTAGCACGCCTTCATTTAATTCTACAGAAGGACCTATAGAATTTGACTACCCTGATATTTATCAAATGTGAAATACATTTGCAAGATCACGGTCGACCGGCCATAATTCTAAGATTCTCGGAGCCCTCTTGCCTCGCCTAGGTCGGTCAAGCTGGAAAAGGGCGGGTACGGGTAAGCGCTATAAACGAGCGCGATTTCCGCTCTTATACCTTGATCGTAATCTAACTGAGGGTCGTTATCCTGTCGTCCCCCCGGCGCAGATCGCCCCATGGAACTGATGGCAGCATTTGATCCCTGCCTTCCACAGGGCCCTGCGGGCTATGCCCAACGGTCGCACTGTCCCGCGATGGTCCATGTCATCGCAGGGAGGAACGGTGTCACAACCTTTCTCGTCCAACGTGGGCCACACAGTCTTCCTCGATGCCGCCGATGGCATGGACAGCATCGATGGCGTGATGCCCGACCTACGCCATCACGGTCGCGCCCTGGTGGTGATGGGGCGGCACTGATGCACATTAGCGCCGGGCCTCATGCTGGCCGACCGCAGGGTACCTTATATCATTCCCTCGCTCATGGGGAGGGAGAATGACATTGTGGCAATGAACAGGGGCCGTCTCGTCAATGTGCCAGAGGCCGCATGGGGTGATCCGTCCCCTACGCTGAGGAGTCTTCGCCAGCGCTGACGTTCCCCACTCCTGCCTCGCGTTCTAGTCCGAGACGATGGGGAGGGGACCTTTCTTGGTCGAAGCGAAAGGGATGCAACGAGGACGACCTCCACATCGTTCCCGCCGGCGACCGCCCCGGGAAGCCCGTCCTGAGGCCGTGCCGCCTTCGAGGAACCTTCAAGTCCCTTGCGCTCTCAATAGTACGGCATGAACGAGCGCGAACGCCTCATCGCCTCACTTAGGCTGGAACCTGTCGACCGAGTGCCAGTGGTCTCGCACCTGCAGGCCGCCACCGTGGACCTGATGGAAGCGACCGGATGCTACTGGCCGGAGGCCAACCGGGACGCCAGGAAGATGCTCACCCTCGCCCTGGCGGTGAACCGCATCGCCGGCCTGGAGAGCGTCAAGGTGCCGTTCGATGTGGCCCTCGATCCCACGGCCTTCGGCGTCCGCACTGGCAACGACGCCGTGGACCGCCCGCCGTCGGTCATGGGGCCCATAATCTCCTCCCTGGAGGACGTGGAGCGGCTGCAGGTCCCCGACCCGCGCCGCGACGGCCGCCCGCCGGTGGTGCTGGAGGCGCTGCGCATCCTCGACGGCATGGACCTGAGCATACCGATCTTCGGCGGGGTCATAGCGCCGTTCATGCTGGCCGGACAGATGCGGGGAGAGGAGGCGGCCATAATGGACGTGCTGGTCGAGCCGGACATGATGAAGGGCCTTCTGGCCAAATGCGCGGAGTGGGGCGTAAGGTACGCCGAGGCCCAGGTGGAGGCGGGAGCGGACGTCATCTCGCTCATAGACGCGACGGCCTCCGGCACGATCCTTTCGCCGGAACAGTACGAGGAGTTCGCGCTGCCATACCAGCGAAGGATCGCGGACGCCATACGCTCGAAGGGCGCCCCGGTCATCCTGCACATCTGCGGCGACACCGCCTCCAACTTCGAGATGATGATATCCACCGGCGCCGACGGCCTGAGCGTCGATCAGCTCATGGACATGAGATGGGTGAAGGAGCAGACCAGGGGAAGATGCGCGGCCGTGGGGAACGTCTCCCCGACCACCACCCTGCTGTTCCAGGGGCCCGACGACGTCACGCGGTCCTGCCGCGAGATAATGGAGGCCGGGACCGACGTCCTCGCCCCCGGGTGCGGGATCGCGCCCAGGACCCCGCTGGCCAACATGCAGGCCATGGCCCGCTCGGCGCGTCATCCCGAATGGCCGGAGGCGCATCGACGGTGCGGTTCCAGCGATGCCCTGCCGGCCTCTCCGGCGTATCATCGGTCCTGAGTTAAATAGTCGGGGCTGTCAACGGCGTTCCGCTCTCCTTCGGGAGAGGTGGGAAAATGAACAGGAAGATGGCGATCGTGGCAATAGCGGCCGTGACCTTTGTCCTCGCGGCGGTCCTGGGAGAGCTGGTTCTCGATCCCAGGTCACAGGCTGCGCCGACGAACACGGTCGTAGAGGGAATACAGGAGGACGACAACTTCACCGCGCTCTCCGAGGCAATGAGCTCCACAGGCCTCATCGACGTTCTCAACGGAACGGGCCCGTTCACGGTGTTCGCTCCCACCGACGACGCCTTCGGAAAGCTGGCCCCCCTGGAGAAGGACCGTCTCATGGGCGACCGAGACGGTCTGAGCGAGGTGCTGCAGTATCATGTGGTCCCGGGAGACATCACCAATGGCCTGACCAACGGCATGACGCTGACCACTCTGGGCGGGAAGGACCTGACGGTCATCGTCAACCGGTCGGGGACGTTCGTCAACGGCGCCAATGTGACGGAGACCATCGACTCCATCAACGGCATGGTGTACTCGATCGACACCGTCATGAGGCCCAGGACGCTGGTCCAGACGGTGGAGAACGACACCGCCCTGTCCATGCTGCTGGCGGCCCTGGACCGGACCAACCTCACCAGCGAGCTGAACGCCAGCGGGCCGTTCACCCTGTTCGCTCCGACCGACGATGCCTTCGAGGCCAACCCGTCGATCGGCCAGCTGATGCAGGGGAACGACCCCAAGAGCGTGGAAGAGCTGAAGCAGATGCTTCTTTACCATATCGTCCCGGCCAGGGTCGTGGCGGGCGACGGCACGGCGAACCAGACGCTCGATGCGATGTCCGGGGAGAGGCTGGTGTACACGACCGATGAAGAGAACGTGTCGATCAACGACAACAGGGCGGTAAGAAGCAACATCATCGCCACCAACGGGGTGGTCTACACGCTCGACACGATGCTGGCTCCTCCGCGGACCTCAGCATGACGCCGGCCGCCCCCAACGGCCAGTGGCCGAACGTCATCGTCGAGGGTGAGAGCGGCACCGTGGCACGGACGATCGGCAACGCCCCCATCGTGACGTCCGGCCTCCTCGGCGCCAACGGCGCCATGCACGGCGTCGACCGAATGCCGCCGCCCGACATGACGCGCCGTCGGCGGAACGCCGGTTGAGGCCCAAACGCCCCTTCTCTTTACGGAGCATCATGGCCAACCCCGCTGGATGACAGGAGCAATGCCGGGCGGTGAACCTTCCAGCGGAGCGGGGGATGGTGGGAAGCAAATTAGATAAGCAACGATTTTATACGCCCGTTCTATACTGCGAGAACATCGGTAAAATGATTCGTGTTCTGTGCGTCGACGATGATGCGCTCTCTCTGGATCTGGCCAAGGCATTTCTGGAGGATTCTGGCGAAATGACGCTGGACACCGCAATCTCTGGCCCGGAGGCCCTGAACATGATGGCGGCCAAGCGTTATGATGCCATCATATCGGACTATGGCATGCCGTCGATGGACGGCCTCGAGCTGCTCAGGAGGGTGAGGTACAGGGACGCGGACATACCGTTCATCCTGTTCACCGGCAGGGGCCGGGAGGAAGTGGTGATCGATGCGTGCAACGCTGGCATCACGTTCTACGTCCGGAAGGGCGCGGACGTCAAGACGCAGTTCTTCGAGCTGGACCACAAGGTCAAGCAGGCGGTGGCCAGGCGCCGCGCGGAAGATAATATAAGAACGGCTAAGCAGCAGGACAGGATGGCCATGGACCTCGCCAGGATCGCCCGGTGGGAGTTCGACCTCTCTCTCGGCCTTTTACGCTTCGACGACATGTTCTACGAGCTATGCGGCACCAGCGCGGAGAGGGAGGGCGGCTACATATGGGATGTTGACGATTACTTACGCGAACTGGTGCATCCCGATGACCGGGAGCTGGTCTCGCACATCGCATCCATTGGCCTGGAGACCCTCCCGGTGGACGGCTACATGCAGAC
>DAGU01000089.1:64727-65383 GCA_002498285.1 Methanomassiliicoccus sp. UBA386
AAGCACCGCATCATCCGGCGGGACGGTAAGACGCGCAACCTGCTGGTGCGAGTGGGAAAGGTGGTCGACGGCGACGGCAATGTGGTGAAGGTCGTCGGCATAAGCATGGACATCACCGAAGATTGAACATCGTTCCGGAAAGCGCATCAACATACTTTTGTGCCGGGACATCATGCCCTGGGGCGTGAGCCTCACATCGCTGTTGGAAAAGCACATCCTCAAGGACGACATCATGGATGTGAACCGGGGCCTTGGCATCCGCGTGTCGGGGACCAAGGCCGAGCTGATCAAGGCCCTCCTGGCGGAAACGGACCGTTCGCCCAAGGGAACGCTGCGGCTGTTCAGCAAGCCCGTCCTGCAGGACGTCTGCCGCAAGCTTGGCCTGTCGCCGTCTGGGACCAAGGAGCAGATCATCACCCGGCTCGTGGCCGCCGAGCAGCGGCCGGCCAGCAATCCCGCGCCGAAGAAGGCCAAGAAGGCCCAGCCCAGGAACGAGGGCGCCGGGGAGGGGCCCGAGAGCTCCGGCGCGGTGCCCAGGATCAGGCTCATTCCCAAGGGGCAGAAGAAGGCCGCCAAGCCTTGAGGCACGGCCCTGAGGTCCGAACGGCCATGCTAAGGTCGATGCCGCCGGTCGTGGACCATCGTTCGAAGGTCAT
>DAGU01000089.1:65549-66682 GCA_002498285.1 Methanomassiliicoccus sp. UBA386
GCCAGGAAGCAGAACTCCTTCTGGCGCATCGTCCATGCCCTCTTCGGCGCCGCTCCCGAGGACGGCTACGATGCGAGGCTGCAGTTCGCCCGCGAGCGGGGCATAGCGCTGTGGGACGTCCTTCGTGAGTGCGAGAGGGAGGGCAGCAGCGATTCCAGCATCACGAACGAGGCGGTCAACGACCTCGGATCGTTCTTCCTAACGTATCCGGCGATCGGCCACGTTTTCTTCAATGGCAGGAAGGCGGCGAGGTCGTTCGAGCTTGCCGTTCGGCTCTCTCCCGACGTCCGCGCGCGATTGAGGTTCCTGACCCTGCCGTCCACCTCGCCCGCCAACGCCGGCATGACGTTCGACGACAAGCTGGCCGCCTGGTCGGCGGTGCGGGACGCGTTGGAAGAGGGACAAGCTCACTCTGGCGTGGACGAGGGCATCGAGCACTCCTCCGGGGGAGGCACCAGCTGCGCCCGGTAGGTCAGCAGGAAGGCCGACAGGATGGCGATGGCGATGATCGGGGCCAGGCGCACGTCGAACAGCACCTGGATGATCATGGCGATGGCGATGGGCGACCGCAGCAGGGCGACGGAGACGCCGGACATCACGCACACGATGCACACTATCTCGGGGATGAACGGCAGCAGCTGATGCACCGCCAGCCCGAGCGCGGTCCCCATGAAGAAGGAGGGGAAGATGTACCCTCCGGACCAGCCGAACGCCAGGCAGGTCACCGTCACGAACACCTTCAGCACCGCCAGGGCGATGAGCATGATCGCCCCCATCCGGGCGGCGTCGTCGATGAGCACCTGGATCTCGGCGTCGCCGGAGAACAGCAGCACGGGAAAGATGGCGCCCACGATGCCCAGCACGAGGCCGGCCAGCACCGCGAGGGGCACGGGCCCCGAACGTCGCCGCTCGGCCCACCGCCGCATCGCCCGGTACAGTCGGATGAACAGCAGTCCCAGCAGGCCGCCCAGCAGGCCGAGGAGCACGGCGTAGCCGAGGTCGATCATGTGCCATTGCTGGTACGCCGGGAAGTCGTAGCCGCCGCCGAAGACGTAGCCGGTGAGGGCGAAGAACACGCCGTAGCCGACGGAGGCGGCCACCACGCTGGGCAGCAGCAGCTTCCAGGAGAGCTT
>DAGU01000089.1:66888-67784 GCA_002498285.1 Methanomassiliicoccus sp. UBA386
CGCTCATGCCCGACAGCGACGAGACGGCGACGACCGGGCGCGGCAGGCGCAGCCGCTCGGCCAGCCACGTTCCGAGCGCGCCGCTGCCGCCGGTGAGCGGCCCCTCCGGCCCGATGGAGCCGCCGAACATGAGGCCGATGAGGCCGCGCAGCAGGCCGGCGGCGCCGCTGCGCGGCTCGAGCCGCCCGCACTCGGCGAACTCCCCCAGCTCCTCTGCCAGCAGCGCCGGCTTGGTGCGGCTGTACCTGGTGATGAGCCCGACCAGCGCGCCTCCGATGACGCAGGCGGCGATGACGAACGCTGCCGACGTGGTGCCGTCGGCGACGCCGAACTGCTGGGGGACGAGATGCCAGATCAGTTGCGTGCCGCTCCTCAGGGCGATGATGAAGGCCAGGGTCAGTAGGGCGCCCGCCGCCCCCATGGCTCCGGACAGAAGAAGCAGCTTGTAGAACTTCCGGCTGCGGATGTCGATGTCCTCTCCACCGGCAACGTCGGCCATAGCACCATGTTTCAATTGCCGCTCCTTCCTCATATCATTGTGCCTTGACGGCCGCGATATGCGTTCCGAAACATCGTCGGAGAGCGCCGCCGGCGCCGACCGTCCCGGAGCGGCCGCCGGTATCAGTTTTATATAAAAATACAGGACAGGATTAATAGCTGCCAGCCCTTTCACCGCACAGTGGGGAAGATAGAATGACCGCTAACAATGATTCAGCTTTAGACGCGTTCTTCGAGGAGATCGCGAACCTCGGGTTCTTCGGCAGACTGTTCTCGTGGGGAAAGATACGCAGGCTTAGCTACGAGGCGAGCAACGAGCTCGCGATGCTGCGCGGCCAGAGGGACAACTGGACGCAGCAGAGGCAGGACCTGGAAAGGCTGCTGGAATCGCGGAAGGC
>DAGU01000089.1:67957-68560 GCA_002498285.1 Methanomassiliicoccus sp. UBA386
GGCGCAGACATCGCTGGTCGAGACGAGGGAACAGCTGAGGAAGTATGAGAGCAGGATCGGAGAGCTTGAGGTGTCAGCTAGCTCGTACACGAAGACGATCGCCGAGCTGAGGGCGAACGCCGAGGTCCTGCAGGGCCGGATCAAGGAGATGAACGCCCAGATCGCCGACTACGAGAGGAGGCTGGCCGAGGCCGCAACAGCGCGGGACGGCAACGCCGAACGGATCAGGGAGCTGACCGCCGAACTGAACGATGCCAACAGGAAGTTGGAAGAGCTCGACCGCTCGATCAAGGAGAGGGACAAGCTCATCACGCAGTTCGAGAGCGCCGAAACGTCACGGCGGGACGAGCACGCCGCCAAGGTCGGCGAGGTCACGGCCTTCATGGGCAACCTGAAGGAGGACAAGGTCCGCCTGGAGCAGGAGCATGAGGCGGCGCTGAGAGCGCACATGGAGGAGATGAAGCGGACCTGGCTGAACCACGAGCTTAGGGTCGAGGAGACGCTGAGGGCGCTGTGCAGCAAGCACACCATAGAGTACCTGGGAAAGGAGAAGGTGCCGTTCAGGGGGAAGCCGGACAATACGCTGCGCATATGCGACGAGTA
>DAGU01000089.1:68785-69097 GCA_002498285.1 Methanomassiliicoccus sp. UBA386
CAAGGAGAAGGACGTCAGGAAGGAGATCTTCCTGGTCGTGCCGAACAACACCGTCGACCTCTTCGATTCGTACCTCGTCAGCCACGGCGACTATCGCGTGTACATCGTCACGGTCGATTCGCTGGAGCCGATCCTGCTCAGCCTGAAGAGGATCGAGGAGTACGAGTTCGCCGAGCAGCTGAGTCCCGAGGAGCGGGAGGACATCTGCCGCGTCATAGGACGGTTGAGCCATCTGACCAAGAGGCGCATCCAGGTGGACTCGTTCTTCTGCGAGGAGGCGTTCAAGGCGCTGAGGGAGTGCGGCTGCCTGCC
>DAGU01000089.1:69355-73319 GCA_002498285.1 Methanomassiliicoccus sp. UBA386
GAGACCGCCGAGGCGGTGGCCAAGACGGTCAGGGGGATGCCGCTGATGGAGGAAGAGATCGAGGAGCAGAGCGAGCTCAAGTGAGATCAGCGGCGAGGCCGTTAACGCTGACCTGTGACCGCTCGTTGCTGCGATCAATTCATCGCTTTCATCACATTGTCAGCTGATTGGTCTTTTTCAGATACTTGGCTGGAATGGGGGTGTTCAGCTTCCAAGTGATGCTCATAGGCCGGCTGCCCTCATGCTCGACATACTCCGCAGTGCCTAGGTATGTGTAGGCCTTAGTGCGTCCAAAAGCATCCTTCTTCGATTCCCGAACAAAGAGCAGAATCCGATTGCCCTTTTCTCTGTGATGAATATATCTCCGGCCGGTTGGAGAATCTGCTGAAGTCGTGCTCTGGCTTTGCCAATGAAACAACCACTGGTTGATAGAATAATCCTTGTACATTGTAGTTGGCGAATAATCTTTGTCAGACTTATTCAGTGTAATGAAGAATATATCTAGCTCTTTGTCGGGCAGGTACTTGACGCCCTCTCTTACCGATGATGGCTTGAGGAAGTCCATTGCTACCAAAATCTGATCTCTCGAATAGTTGCAATGGAGATCAAGAGGGCACTTTGGACCCAAGTCGCTAGCTTGATCTACGAAATCAATGTGGTCGAGCTGGTAGCGCAAAATCTCCTGAAGTTCATCATATAGCCGAGTATTGCGCTTTAGTCGTCTCAACCCGTCGATGATGGATGCGAAACCACATTCAGCCGCGCTCTTCTGCCAGATGGTAAACTGTAACATCTGCAGCATTCTGTGTTCTATTGCTTCGAGATTACTCTCATTCACTTTGTCAATGTTCGGCAATATTCTGAGCAAGAAGTCAATCCATCTGCGCGAGTCGATCGTGCATAGGCGCTCAAATCCTTTGGACAAGGTATCTTCGTCCGGCTCGGTGAAATCATCTATCACTCCCGCCTGAGCGCACAGTCTGGAAAAGGTTGCGTGCGTGTATATGCTCCTGATGTCCATGTGATAGTAGGACAGGAAGTTGGACAAACTCAGCGATAGTCCACTCTCTTCTTCAAATGATTCTATTCGAGTTATGATGCCTGATTTTCGCCCCAGTGAAGCATTAATATTATCGAAAATGTACTCTTTTGCCTTAGGCTCCAGCTGAATGTAGCACCCTTTAGGAAGTGAAATGAAACCATTCTTGATCTCATCCCTAACGCCTTTGGCTGAGCTACTAAGCAACGCCTCAAATTTCTCTTCAAACCGGTATCTCTTGTTCGCCTGACCAATGAAGTCCAATACAGTGAGGCATTCTTTTCCTTCTGAAAGACGCAGGCCTCGGCCAAGCTGCTGCAAGAAGATCGTTAAACTTTCCGTGGGGCGGAGGAATAGAACGGTATTGACTTCAGGTATGTCGACGCCCTCGTTGTAGATGTCCACTACGAAGATGAATTTGATTTCCCCGTTCACTAATCGCTGCTTGGCCGTATCTCTCTCGCCATCATCTGATTCTCCAGTCAGGCTAATGGATGGAATGCCCCACTTGTTGAAGTGCTCGGCCATGAAATTGGCATGAGCGACTGAAACGCAGAATCCCAATCCTTTGACATCATCGATGTCAGTCACATATTTCTGAATTGATCGTACGATGTTGTCAGCGCGGCGTTCTGCTACCAGTTGATTTATAGTATAGAGATTTGACAGCTCAGTTTTATCGTAGCTACCTCTTGTCCATTTCACATCATTCAGGTCTACAGTGTCAGTGACGCCGAAATATTGGAATGGGCTCAGCAACTTTCTGTCGATTGCTTCAGGCAGACGGATTTCAGCAGCGATGCGGTCATCAAAATACGATACTACATTCTTACCGTCGAGTCGCTCTGGAGTTGCAGTTAGGCCGAGCAATATCTTTGGCGTGTAATGATCGAGAAGCTTTTGATAGGTCGGAGCAGCTGCATGGTGGAACTCATCAACTATGATGAAATCATAGAAGTCCGGAGTGGTCGTCTCGTCTAATGCTTGAGACTGGAAGGTTTGAATCGAGACAAACAGATGATCTAGGCTATCGGGGCGATATGATCTGACAAACAAGTCACCAAAGTTTTGATTTTTCAGTATGCTCCGGAAGGTTGCAAGACTCTGCTTCAATATCTCTTCTCGATGAGCAACAAATAGCAACCGATTTGGTTTGCCCGGGTTGTCCTTACAGAATCGTTTGTAATCAAATGCCGAGATGACCGTCTTACCTGTCCCAGTCGCTGCGACGATGAGATTCTTATAGCGATTCCGAATGGAACGCTCTGCTTCCAACTTATCCAATATCTCCTGTTGGTAAGGATACGGGGAGATATCGAACAGTGCTAGCATCGATAACCCATTGCTTAGGCGCTCGGAGCGCAGCGCGCGGGCCAGTCGATCACCCTGATCTTTATTGTAGACTTCAAACTCGCTGGAATTCCAGTAACTATCAAAGGTCGCGCGGATCTTTCGCATTGTTTCAGGCAGATCTTGCGCCGTGACTTTCACATTCCATTCTAATCCGCTAGAAATAGCCACATTGGATAGATTGGATGAGCCGACGTATGCCGTACTGAACCCAGTTTCACGATAAAACACGTATGTCTTGGCATGAAGCCTCGTCCGCTTGGTGTCATACGATACTTTGATCTCGGTGTTTTCTAGCTTTGACAATTCTTCTATGGCCTTGGCATCGGTAGCACCCATGTACGATGTTGTAATGACACGAAGCTTTCCGCCGCGCCATGTAAATTCTTTAAGCTCGTCGAGAAGAAGTCTTAGGCCGCTCCATTTGATGAACGACACAAGCATGTCTATGCGATCTGATGACGCGATCTCTTTTTTCAACTCCGTCATCATGCTTGGTTCATGAACCGCGCCGGTGAACAGCGAGCTTTGTGCTATTGATGTCTCTGGTCTGATGACTTCTTTCTTCTTATTTATCGTATGAATAGTATCTTTTCTTTCAATTAAGGCCAGCAATTGCTTAGCCTGTTCGTCCACCGACAGGCCGTCAAAGACGGCCTCATCGGTAACCTGGGCAATGATATTGACTAGGTTATTCACAAGCCCCACTTGTGCATCGATACTTCCATCGCCAGTTATGTTCGAGAGCCCTTTCTCCAAAACCGATGCAAGATAGGTGGAAAGGATCTTTGGTGCTTCCTCTTTATCTATCGTTCCAGTTAATGAAATCAGGTCTGGGTGATCACTGATCGTATTGGCTATTGCTTTGTTGACAACCTGTTCATAAATTCCGGGTTTTAGCATGCCAATCATCTGAACCCATATAGATACAATAATAACATGACCGCTTTAAAAATCTCATTTACGAAATCACTTCACTAAGTGGTTTCATGTATGCATCAAAAGTCAACTCAAAATTATTGGATACATATGGCCATTTCTTCATACTGGGATTTTCATAAATCAATACCGTATACATATATGGGGCATGTATTGCACTCTTAAAGTGAGGTAGTTAATCACCTTCCAAAGTTAAGAGATCCATCCCAGTTTTGGCCAAACTCCCTCTTCATAGTCTTTTGAAAGCTCCTGGTCGTGGCTACATAGATTCTAACAGCAACTTGTCTAGCCATAAGTATGAGCTCACCTGAAATTTCAACAGATCAATATCAATGAATGAGGCGTGACCGAATTGGACTTCAATGCCGATGCGCTCCTTAAATCATCCAATTTTGCTGCAGGCTCTTCAACATCGCAAAACACATGGGGCTGGGATCCCCAGCCCTTATCTAGGAACCGCTGACGCAAGAGGTTGTTGAATATTGATCTCGAAAGGGAAGATATGTCGATTGTAGGATCTCTGCGCATCCCATCTATCTCTTGTTTCAATGCTGATCTATCTACTTTAAGGACCTGTTCGGCAAATCGGTAGGAGTGAGTTAGTGTTTGCAGTCGCATTTTTTCGACGGAGTGTAC
>DAGU01000089.1:73423-75997 GCA_002498285.1 Methanomassiliicoccus sp. UBA386
GGTAGGAGTGAGTTAGTGTTTACAATCGCATTTTTTCGATGGAGTGTACCTACGATCTTAGATCTTCTCCCCATTTCGTTCGGTTTTGTTAATAAGAATTTGTCATGTAAAATATAATGGGGCATCAATGAAATCATTTCATGTCTCCTGTAGTTGAAAAATGTTTGAATAATACGATTTTTATTTGAATGAGGTATGTTATAATGCGTTAGTCCGGGGAAAGTGGAGATGAAATGGGTAACCCACATTAGGATCTCCAATGAGGTCATGGATCGATTGGGCATCCTCCTGAATAAAGGGGAATATGATGCACTAAGGGACGGCGTGATAACGCCAGACAAAAGGCATGACTTCGCCCCTCATCAATACCCACATCACTATTGGAAGGCCGATGTGATCGGGAACTTCATCAAGTCAGCAAGAGCCAAATATCTTCAAGGTGACTTGCCTATGGCCTATTTCGACCTAGGTATCGTCCTACATTATATCCAGGACTCATACACTTCTTACCCGTCCTTCCTACCTAAACATCAAGAATGGGAGGAATGGATCGAGAACAGCCATTATGTTTCTCAAATTGAAGATGCAATTCTGACAACTATAAGGGGCCTGCCCCAGAGGCGTTGGTACTCGTCGCTCGCTAAACAACTGGAGATGGAAGCCCAAGGGCGGGACGGTACCATTAAGGCTGCCACATTGAACGAACATAAAAAGGATCAATGGTCTATAGCTTCCCCCAAGGTTGACTACAACCTTGGATTCAGGGCGAGCTATGCCGTCGCCAAGTCGGTCTTAGGGCCTAAGAGCCACCCATCGCTCGATATCGAACTGGCAAAGACCTTCGTTCGTTTCGAAGAACAGATGTATAGGTCCGAGGCCGAATCTTCGGACCGGCTCATCAGGCTGATAGAAGAAAGAGATGCACTAGTTCAGAAGAAAGTTCCAACGAATGGTATCATTGGAAAAATTAAAAATTGGCTATTGAGAAGCAAGATCGATAAGGCAGATAGGAAGGCCATATCTGCTAAGATGAATTATTTTCAACGCGCTCACTTGCAAAATATTGTTGCACGATATATGCATGAAACATGCAGACTGACTATGAGCTATGAGGGCTGGTATGCCTTTCAGATCACACCTCTTGACCCCAACTCCGTACCAACAGGACTCGTGGATATTTGGGAGGCCTCACAAAAACTCAATATGGGCGCCACTGAGGTCGAGGCTGCTGTGAAAGACCGAGGTCTCCCTATGTATCGGGTCGAAGGTAGCAGGCTCATGAAAAGGACTGACTTGAACATACTATCCTGCCCGGAAGCATGCCCGGCGACTTAAGCGAAGGCTCAAGCAGCTTTGTCCCCGCTTCCGAATCTACTGGTCTCCCTCTCTTCAAATTTCGCGCCGAGCCTGTTGAGAATCTCGCTCACCACGTCCTCAGATGATGTTGCTATCCCCGCTTCCCAGCTCCCGCCTCCGATTGAGTATGCATAGAGGTTCATCGACGAGACAATCGCTACACCTCTATCGAACACCATGATCTTTGCATGGATCTGAGGATTTGTGAACACTTCAATGCCATACGCATCAAGGTTTTCAATGACTTCCTTCTTTTCCTTCGTCTCTGGGGGGCGGGTCAATATCTTGATTTTGATGCCCTTTTGTCCTAGTCCCTTCATATCGTTGAGTATATCGGTCTTGTCAACGAAAGGGTTCGTTATCAACAGTTCAGCTCTGACGTTCTCAAGCAAATGGTTCGTCAGGTCCTTCAGTCGGCCACCCTCCAGGAACACATGATTGTCCGCAATGGCAATTTTCTTGAGATCTAGCCAGCCTTGAAACTCCCTGACAATGCTTTTCTGATCCTCTTGCTTTATCTTCAATACTGTTGCGCCTTCTCCCTTCCGGTTGTCGACGAAGTAGTTCCTATAGTCATGATATAGGTCCTTCGCAACACGGTACTCCCCATTATTCGTTTTGTAAATGGCGTCAATGCTGAAGAGTTCGCTCAAGACACCGTTGATGGTCTTGGGGTTGAAACCGGTCAGCTCTTGTAAGTCTCCCCAGGTCCTTGCGCCATCGATGGCGATGGCCTTGATAATCCGGCCCTTGTAGCTATCTAAGAACTTCGGTTCGTCTGCGCTCATATCTTTCGAGCAGGTAGAGTGGATTGATGTTCATTAATTATAGGTCAACATTTCTAGAAATAGGTGCATCATTTGTATTCTCACGGTGGGCTGAGCGGGCCATCATTCGATGTAATTATCGGATCCTTTGCCGGCTTGCATATCCAGCTCTCGGACGATAGATAGGTCCCTGATCAGCTCATGCCCTATGGTTGAGCCCGAAGCGATGATGAGTTTTGCCATCTCGGCGTGGTAGTCCTCTGCCGACTTGCCAGACCAATCACCAATGATCTTCAGGTCCAGTTCCACGAGCTGCAAGCCGACGAAGTTGACCGACAGGTCGTAGAGCATCTCCACCAGCAGCCAGGGGTCGAAGCTCATCGCCTGCGGTATCTCCCTAGGAAACTCCACCAGGATGGACGGCAGCTTGTGCGAGAAGGCGTGGGCGCGG
>DAGU01000089.1:76111-76309 GCA_002498285.1 Methanomassiliicoccus sp. UBA386
GGTGAGGAAGAGGATATCCAGGCGCTGGTCAGAGGAATGCTCCGCCAGCGAACGCACGATCTCGTCATCGATGCTTTCCTTTTCTTCGAGCACTTTTCCTCCTCCAACGCGCCACAGGCCGCACGTCCGGCCAAGAACGTCGATCTCCGTCTGGGCGTTGAGCGCCTTCCGGCCCTTCCTGTAGCATATGTTGCTCAT
>DAGU01000089.1:76466-76663 GCA_002498285.1 Methanomassiliicoccus sp. UBA386
TGCAGGTCGGCGATGTCGCCGCGGGAATACTTGCGGGCAATGGAGCGGGAGATCTCCTCCTCCACTAAATCGGGGACGATGACCTGCACGTCCCTCGGTCGGAAGCCTATCCGTTCGAGGGCATCACCGTAAAGGAAAATTCTGCTGAGCAATCGATGGTAGGCGATGTTGGTGTCGATAGCGAAGGCCACCTGCCT
>DAGU01000089.1:76830-79056 GCA_002498285.1 Methanomassiliicoccus sp. UBA386
GTATATCGGACGGGTCACTTCATCGGGAAGCAGCACCGTGTGCCATACCGCGGTTCGAAGGTCCTCGTAGTTGGGAAGGTCGTCGACCGCTGCCGACGCTCCCTTGGAGCGTATCGGCGCGAGGGCATCGTGGAACTCTTTCTGTCCGGCCAATATGCGGATCTCATTGTTGACGAGGTCAATGCTCAACAGGTCGAGGTCCAGAAGGATCGAACGGACCGTTAACGATGGCAGCTGGTGCAGTCTTGCTTCATTGACGACCGCCATCAGAATGTCCTTGGACGCGACCTCGGACGTCATGGTCGGACCTCCTCAAACACATCGATAATCTGTTGCCTCTCGACAGGTATCAGGATGTATGGCCGGTCGGCGTTCCTCAGCGAGTCGATGCGCAGATAGAAGATGTGCTCCAATGTGGTCATATCATTCATCAGCGAGCCGAGAACGAGATCCTTGGTTCCTGACGTCACATCGATGGCGATGCGGTGGTCGGCGGCGCGATACTCACCGATCAGCCGCTTGATCGTGGACGACACCGAGCCGATGTTTCCCGCTTCCACCTTTTCGACGTATACCTCGGCATCAGCATTGAAACCGTGCAATACGGTCTGCAGGCGGCGCGAAGCCTCTTCGGCGTCGCCTCCGTCGGTGCAGGCGTCGATGATGTGCACGCGGTCAGGGATGAACCCATACTTCCGCATAAATGCCCACGACGAGTTCACCAGCCCCCACACCGACCGGCCGAGCAGCGTGATAAGTACTTTCATCTTCCCACCATCTCCGAGAGGCTGCATCGTTAACGGGCCATAAAAATTCATGCCGGTGCTTCGGAGGTTGGTTGCAGATTAGCGCCCCCTACCCCTTACCCGTGGATGTATGGAGCACATCACCATCTCATCTGAAGAGATGCTGGAGGTGTTTAGACAGCTAGTGTATATGCAAAATCCATGGTGTGGCCCCAGCTATCGGCTGGACAGGCTAAGCGAAATTCACATAGGCATCTCAATTCTCAGAGAGCAGCCAACTAAGCAAAATTGAACCGTATACAAGAACGGGGCAACGAGCAACGACCCCACACAGGACTTCAGTTGGGCACTCAGTTTTGATTGTTCAGTCTCTTAGAAAATCACACGTACCCGGTCTACCGGGTTCGTCGCATCACAAGAAAATTTGATTTGGTAGTTCAGCGATCCAATCGATGGAAAGGAGCACTTTTCGATGGGTAAGGTCAAGAGCGACGGCAGGTGCACATATCTCAGGGATGGCCGAGCCCCGCTCCCAAAGAGCGAGGCCACTTCAAGGGTCATGAGTGCCAACAGGGGCAAGGACACCAAGCCCGAGATTACCCTTAGGAAGGCGCTCAGGGAGGCCGGGCTACCGGGATATCGTCTGCATTGGAAGGGTGCGCCAGGCCGCCCAGACATAGCCTATCCTGGACACAAGGTGGCCATATTCATGCATGGCGACTTCTGGCACCGCTGCCCAGTGTGCAACCTTCCCTTGCCGAAGACCCACACCGAATTCTGGGAACAAAAGCTGGAGCGTAATGTCCAGAGGGATGCCAGAAAGGTCGCCGACCTTGAGGCTGCTGGCTGGAAGGTCTTTGTCTGCTGGGAACACGAGGTCAGAGAATGTCCTCAGACATGTGCCGAGAGAATTAGAGACTATATCGAAACCAAGAGCAAGGAGAAATAGAGGTGGAATTCGAAATCGGAGCGATTACTATCTATTGTTCTTCGAAAGTTCCTCTAGCACAATAACGCCCTTCTCCGTTATCTGGTAAATCCGATTCTTGGACCGCCCTGGGGTCATACATTCGACCAACCCTTTCTCCTTCATCTCCCTTAATGCCCTGGATATGTGAGAAAGGTGTTCACCGGTCTCATCAGCGATCTTTGAGGGCGTCTTGGGGCCGTCCCTCAGTGCGAATAGGGCAGACCTTCTGACCTTGCCCTGCATGAATGAGAGGAGTTCCCACATGAGGGGGACAGCATATTTGTTAAGTTTACATGTTATTACCAAATGGTAACCAAGTGGTAATTAGTTGGCAATGTTAAGATATCGTATTGGTAACAATGGCCTTTGCATGACATGCTCCTGCCCGGGGAGAGGTCGTGGGAGGCCAGTCGTTGGAAGGATGTCCTGGAGACCAGGTTGGTCAGGGGGATCCCGAAGGATGCCATGTTGAAGCGGACCGATATGATCAACGAGGCCATTGGGTTCGAG
>DAGU01000086.1:0-279 GCA_002498285.1 Methanomassiliicoccus sp. UBA386
TTGGCGCACCTCGTGACAATATATCGGCTTCATACCGTTAAGATGTGAATGAGACCTCTGTATGGAACCTTTTCTCATATATTTATCTGTTGAACGCGGCTTCTGATGGAACGCGGCCTCCATCAGCCGTCCAGGATGGGAGTGTATCCGTACCAGCTGCCGCCACGCCGCAGGTAGTGCAGGTTGTCCTCCAGGATCCTCTGATGGCCCCGCTCCCACCTGGCCAGGCGCTCCATCATGGAGCGCAGCTCGTGATCGCCGGCCGCCGCGGCCACCTCT
>DAGU01000086.1:543-1414 GCA_002498285.1 Methanomassiliicoccus sp. UBA386
TCTCCAGCCACGCCCTGTGCTGCGCCTCGTCCTGGGCCAGGCTTTGCAGGATGCTCCTTCCTTCCTTGTCCCTCACCCGCTCGCTCATGGCAGTGTACAGCTCGATGCCGTAGTTCTCGATCCGCCATGCCGCGGCGAGGGCGGAGAGCTGCTTGCGGAGCGACGAGCTCTCGTCCTCCCATCCGCTCCCGTGGTCTCTCGTAGGCATATCTGGTATTCGAACGTCGAGGGGCGTTAAATAACTATTCGGCAGCCGTCCATGAATCGCCGAAGAATAACATGATTCAGATATTACTTACCATTTCCGGACATGCCCCGATACGTTTATGAGGGAGACTTCGATGCCCTTCTGAATACCAGAAGGTCCTGACCACGAGGGCAAGCTCATACTTCGACCGTTCGACCCCCCTGGGGGCCTTCTAATGATCAGCCAGATGCTGTTTGAAGCTGTCATTCTCACCTCGCTTGCCGGCGCCATGCTGGCGGTGCTCCTGGACCGAAGGGCAGCGTGCCTGATCGTCCCCTACGCCGCCGCCGCGCTGAGCTCGGCCATGGCCATCGCCATGTCGCTGGCGGTGCTCCTCGGCCATGGGGACGTTCTGCTCTCCCTGCCGACGTACGTCCAGCGTCTCGGATCGTTCTATCTCCGCGTCGACCAGCTGTCGGCCTTCTTCTTGATGGTAGCGGCCACCGTCGCCCTGTGCGTCTCGGTCTACTCGGTCGGGTACCTCCGCGACTACCGGGGCCATTACAGCATGGGGCGCATGGGCTTCCTGTTCAACATCTTCGTGCTGTCGCTGTACATGGTGCTCACCGCCGGCAACGCCGTCCTCTTCCTCATCATGTGGGAGATCATGTCCGTCTCCTCGTA
>DAGU01000086.1:1672-3857 GCA_002498285.1 Methanomassiliicoccus sp. UBA386
ACATCCTTTGCCGGGATCAGGGACATGGAAGGGATGTCGGGCACCACGCGCTCGGCGATCTTCCTGCTGCTGCTGGTCGGGTTCGGCACCAAGGCCGGTCTCGTGCCCCTGCACGTGTGGCTCCCAAAGGCGCATCCGGCCGCCCCGTCCAACGTCTCTGCCCTGATGTCCGCCGTAATGGTCAAGACGGCGGTATACATGATCGTCCGCAGCTGCTTCGGCTTCCTGGGGATCACCGAGGTGTGGTGGGGCCTTCTGGTCCTGCTGATAGCCTCCGTATCCGCCCTGGTGGGCGTCATATCCGCGGTGGCGGAGACCGACATCAAGCGGGTGCTGGCGTACTCCACGGTGGAGAACATGGGCATAATCTTCATCGGCATCGGAGCGGCCATGGTGTTCCAGGCGGCCGCCCACGGCGACCCCTCGGCCCCATATCTGAGCGGCATAGCCGCCCTGGCCCTGGTGGCGTCCCTCTTCCACACCATGAGCCACGCCCTGTTCAAGAGCCTGCTGTTCATGGGCGCGGGGGCGGTGGTCTCCTCGTCCCACACCCGCAACGTCGAAGAGATGGGCGGCATCGGGAGAAGGATGCGGTACACCGGAGCGCTGTTCTTCGTTGGCGTGCTGTCGATCTCGGCCATACCCCCGCTGAACGGCTTCGTGGGGGAGTGGATGCTGTTCCAGTCCCTGTTCCTATCCCAGACCATCGGCGATCCCATGGTCAACGTCCTCATCCCGGCCGCGGTGGCGGCGCTGGCGCTGGCCGGGGCCATCGCCGCGGCCTGCTTCGTCCGCCTGTACGGCGCGGTGTTCCTGGCCCGGCCGCGCAGCGAGCGCGCTGAGAAAGCGGAGGAGGCGCCCCGCCCCATGCTGGCCGGCATGCTCGTTCTGGCCGCGCTATGCGTCCTGACCGGAATGCTGGCCACCTTCATTGTCCCGGTGGTGGATGACGTCTCGGCCTCCCTTCTGGGAACGAGCATCGCTTCCAGGATGGTGAACGGGATAACCCTGACCACTCCGGACGGCGGCTTTTCATTCATGAGCCCCCTGGCCGTGGCCGCGGTCCTCCTGCTGCTGTTGCCGCTGGCGTACCTGGCGGTCGGCCGCCTGGGCGGACCGCAGAAGGTCGTGCGAGCGGACACCTGGGACTGCGGAACGCCCCTGGGCCCTCGTAATCAGTATACTGCCACTGGCCACTCCCAGCCGCTCACCCAGCTGTTCGGTCGTTTCGTGGGTGTGAGGACCAGGGTGCGCGAGACGCCGTCCTCGTCGCCTCTGATACCGGCGCGCATGACCTTCCACCGGGAGATCGAGCCAGTGTTCGAACGCTATCTGTACGAGCCGGTGTACCGGACGGCGATGGCGCTGTCCAGCCGCATTGGGGGTATACAGATGGGGAGCATCCAGGCCTACCTGGCCTACATCTTCGTCACGCTCCTGGCGCTGCTGGTGGTGTTCAGATGATCATCGAGCTGTCGCAGACCCTTCTGCTGCTAGCGCTGGCCCCCCTGTCCGCTGGAATGGTGCGCTCGCTCAAGGCCCGCATGCAGGGTCGGAAGGGACCGAGCATGTTGCAGCCGTACCGCGACCTGGTAAAGCTGTTCCACAAGTCGTCCGTCCGGTCCCAGGATTCCTCATGGGTCTCGGCCATCACTCCCTACGCCTGCGTGGCCGCGGTGGCGGCGGCAGCGCTGCTCCTGCCGGTCGTATACGTGGGCACGTTCGGCCTCATGGGTGACCTTCTCCTGCTCATCTACCTGCTGGCGATAGTGAGGTTCTTCACCGCGCTGGCCGCCCTGGACGCCGGCTCCACCTTCGGGGGCATGGGCTCCAGCAGGGAGATGTTCATCTCCTCCATCGTGGAGCCCACCATGCTCCTGTCCATATTCGCCATGGCCCTGGTCACCGGCACCACCGCCCTGGGCGGCATATCGCTGCAGGTGGCCTCCACCGGCCTGGACATGGTCGAACCCTCCCTGCTGCTGGCTGCCGCGGCCTTCTTCATCGCCATCCTGGCCGAGAACGCCAGAATTCCGGTCGACAATCCCTCCACCCACCTGGAGCTGACCATGGTGCACGAGGCCATGATGCTGGAGTACTCAGGCAAGGACCTGGCGCTCATGGAGTATGCCTCCATGACCAAGCTGCTGGTGTTCCTCACGCTGATGGCCAACATGTTCTTCCC
>DAGU01000086.1:4070-4390 GCA_002498285.1 Methanomassiliicoccus sp. UBA386
GTCATAGAGTCCTCCATGGCCAAGATGCGGCTGTTCCGCCTGCCCAACCTGTTCACCATGGCCTTCATACTGTCCCTGCTGGCCGTCGTATCGTACTACATCCAGGGGGTGGCCTGAATGACCGCCGTGATCTTGAACCTCATCGACAGCCTGGCCGCGGTGTTCCTGCTGCTCGCCATCCTGGCAGTGGCCAGCGGACGCGTTGTATCGCTGGTCCGGCTGTTCTCCCTGCAGTCCATCGTGCTAGGCCTGACCGCCGCCGCGGTGGCCTCTCTCACCGGCTCCGAGCACATCTACCTGGTGGCCGCCCTGACCATAGC
>DAGU01000068.1:0-158 GCA_002498285.1 Methanomassiliicoccus sp. UBA386
CGCCCAGTCGGTGCTGCCGACTCGACGCGACCGGGAGGCCGTCGAAGGGCTGAAGGAGATGATGGAACGCATGTCCCATGAGCATCCCTACGCCATCGCGGTGGGATGGGACGGGCGCCAGACGCTGGAAACGCTGGCCATGATGTGCGAGGAGGCGC
>DAGU01000068.1:502-941 GCA_002498285.1 Methanomassiliicoccus sp. UBA386
TTCCCGGCGCCTGCGCTCCGCGTGCGCGTCAAGGAGGACTCGGTGCCGTTCAACCGCGAGGGCAAGAACGTCTTCTGCACATTCGTGGAGGATTGCGATCCCGGCGTCAGGCCGATGGATGAGGTGCTGGTCGTCGACCCCTCGGACGAACTGGTGGCCGTGGGACGTGCGCAGCTCACCCGGGACGAGATGTTCGCCTTCAGGTCCGGCATCGCGGTGAAGGTCCGGGACGGCGTGAAGAAGTGATCAGCGGGCCGCCCGGAAGGCGTCCTCGGCCACCTTGACGCATGCCAGAAGGTCCTCCATGGTATGGAGCATCTGGCCGGCGGTGGACGACCGGGCGCGGATGGTCAGTCTGTTGCCGGAGCGCTCCGCCTCGGCGTAGGGGGCATTGTCCGGCGCTATCGCTTCCATGACCGCTACGGCCTCCGCTTCGCTG
>DAGU01000068.1:1083-3124 GCA_002498285.1 Methanomassiliicoccus sp. UBA386
GGCGCCCCGAGAAAAAGATATCCTCGCGGAAATGGCTTCTGAAATGGAAGAATGGATTAGTAGTCAGGAGGGCATTCCGACATGGAGGGAACGAGATGCGGACCATGGAGCATTTTCGCAACAGGCGGAGCGTGAGGAGCTTTACGAAGGATGATGTGCCGGAAGAGGTTATCGCCGAGGCCCTGGAGGCGGGCAACCTCGCGCCGTCGGCGGGGAACCTGCAGGCCCGGGACTTCGTTGTGGTAAGGGATCACGAGAAGAAGCGCGTGCTCGCCGATGCCGCCCATTCCCAGCAGTTCCTGGCCGACGCCCCGGTGGTGATAGTGTGCTGCGCCAATCAGGAGCGCATCGCCGGGTATGGCCCCCGAGGCAGGGAGCTGTACTGCATCCAGGACGTGGCGGCCGCGGTCGAGAACATGCTGTTGTATCTGGCCGACGCGGGCTACGGCGCCTGCTGGGTCGGGACGTTCAACGAGAGGAAGGTGTCCGACCTACTGCGGCTCCCGATGCACGTGCGGCCCCTGGCCCTGCTGCCGGTGGGCCGCCCAGCTGCCGAGGGCCGTTCCCCGTCGCGCATGGGGATCGACAGCCTGGTACATTTCGAGGAGTGGTAGCCGTCGGCCCCTACGAGGGCGGCGCCGACAAGAGCTTGACGAACATGATGAAAAGGTAGCCCCGGCCAGATTCGAACTGGCGTCGCCGGCTCCAAAGGCCGGCATGATTGACCACTACACTACGGGGCTGTGCACCCACGATTAGGATCATGATATTTAATCTAGGTTCCTCGCGCCTCCCCCATCATGTAGGTGGGGGTGGCGTCGGTCATGACGACCGAGAGCCTCGACCCTATGCGATGATCGCCCCTGACCACCACCGGGCGGTAGGCATCGGTGCGGCCGATCATGGTGCCCTTCTTCCCCCATTCGGTGATGAGGACGGTCTCCTCCATGCCTATGCGCGAGCGGTGGATCTCCATCCCAATGTCCATGCGCAGGGCGGTCAGCTCCCTGGAGCGTTCCTTGCTCCTCCATCCGGGGACCTGGTTGCGGGCCCGGGCGGCCTCCGTTCCCGGCCGGGGGGAGTAGCGGGTGACGTTGACCACTTCGGGCCGTATGCGCTGTATGAGCTCCACGGTGGCGCGGTGATCGTCGTCCGTCTCGCCCGGAAAGCCCACGATGACGTCGGTGGCCAGGCACATGTCGGGGCTCGCGCTCCGAAGTTTTTCGACGATGCTTTCGAACTCCTTCGGGGCGTGCCGTCGGTTCATGGCCTCCAGCATGCGCTCGCTGCCGCTCTGCACCGGCAAGTGGACGAACTGATACACCTTGGGGGAACGCCAGGCGGCGAGGAAAGATGGCAGTATGGGAGCAAGGCTCTGGGGGTTCATCATCCCCACCCTCGCTCGGAAATCGCCGGGGATGGCGGCGATGGCCTCGAGAAGTCTGCCCAGGTCGGTGTTGCGGTCCATGCCGTAGGCGGCGGTGTCCTGCGCGGTGATCAGCAGCTCCACCGCGCCCGATGCCACGTGCCCCCTGGCCTCCTCCACCAGCCCCTCCATCGGATAGCTGGCCAGCGTCCCGCGGGCCAGCCGCGTGATGCAGTACGAGCAGTTGCCGAGGCAGCCCTGGGCGATGGGGAGAACAGCACTGGTGGCCGCGAGCGGAAGGATGGGGGGCGACGCCTGAGCGGGGCCGAAGCGCTCCTCGACCAGCTCGGCGAAGGAGCCGTAGCTGCGCGGCGGGATGATCAGGGCGCCGGGGGCCCTCTTGACCGCTTCGCCGGACTGCACGGCCGCCAGACAGCCGGTCACTATTACCTTTCGCTGCTGACGGGAGAGCTCTTCCAGCCTCCTCAGCATGCGGCGCTCCGTCTCGCGTATGACGGTGCAGGTGTTCACGACCACGAGCTCAGCGTCGGCCGGATCGCTTACCAATACGTGCCCCATGGATGCCAGCTGCGCTTCCAGCTGCGCCCCCTCGCCCTGGTTCATGGTGCATCCGTACGATTCGACCCAGGCCTTCATGCCATCCAATCGGCCTCC
>DAGU01000059.1:0-1056 GCA_002498285.1 Methanomassiliicoccus sp. UBA386
TCATGGGGGTCCTGGGGGCACTTGTCCATGACGTCGGGGGGCGCGGGCTCCAGGCCCAGCGCGATGGCCGGCAGGCCGTCCGTCACCAGGTTGATCCACAGGATCTGTATGGGCAGCAGGAAGGGCAGCAGCCCCGGCTCGGCGATCAGCAGGGTGGCTGCGACCATGAGGATGATCTCGCCGGCGTTGCAGGAGAGCAGGAAGGCCACGAACTTGCGGATGTTGCCGTAGATGCCCCTCCCCTCCTCCACCGCCGCCACGATCGAGGCGAAATCATCATCGGCCAGCACCATCTCCGATGACTCCTTGGCCACATCGGTGCCGGTTATGCCCATGGCCACCCCGATGTCGGCCCGCTTCAGCGCCGGGGCGTCGTTGACGCCGTCGCCGGTCATGGCCACTATGTGGCCGTCTTCCTGCAGCGCCTCCACTATGCGGACCTTCTGCTCCGGCGCCACCCGGGCGAACACGCTGACGTTCTTCATGCGCCGGGCCAGCTCATCGTCGCCCATGGACGCCAGCTCCTGCCCGGTGATGGAGCCGCCGGGGGACGGTATGCCCATCTCCCGGGCGATCGCTTCCGCGGTCAACCGGTGGTCCCCGGTGATCATGATGACCCTAATTCCGGCGGTGCGGCACCTGGCCACCGCCTCGGTCGCGTCCTTCCGCGGGGAGTCTATCATGCCCACCAGTCCGAGGAAGGTGAGGTCCTTTTCCTCGCCATGGCCGTAGGCCAGCGCCAGCACCCGCAGCGCGCGGGACGCCATCTCGCGGTCCTTGGCCAGGAACGAGCCCCGCATGCCGTCGTCCATCTCTTGGCGCCCCCCATCGACCAGGACGTGGGTGCAGAGCGGCAGGACGCTCTCCGCCGCGCCTTTGGTGTACGAGCGCGCCTCTCCGTCGATGACGTGCCTCGTCGTCATGCGCTTGCGCTCCGAGTCGAACGGCTCCTCGCTCGTCCTCGGGAACCGCTGCCGCACCGTCGCGGGGTCCATCCCTGCCTTCTTGGCCAGAACGAGCAGCGTGCCCTCGGTGCCGTCGCCCATGACCTTCCAT
>DAGU01000059.1:1234-1682 GCA_002498285.1 Methanomassiliicoccus sp. UBA386
CCAGCTCCTCGCCGTCGCGGAGCAGCTCCCCCTCCGGCTCATAGCCCTCGCCTGTCACGTCGACGGTCCCGGACGGAAGCGCCACCTCGCGGACGTTCATGACCCCAGCGGTCAGCGTGCCGGTCTTGTCGGTGCAGATGACGGTGGCGCTGCCCAGCGCCTCCACCGCCGGCAGGCGGCGCACCAGCGCGTTTCGCCGGGCCATGCGCTGCAGCCCGATGGCCAGCGATACGGTCACGACGGCCGGCAGCCCCTCCGGTATCGCGGCCACCGCCAGGCTGATGGCCGTGAGGAACATCGTCAGCACGTCGGTCCCGCTCATGAGCCCGATGACCATGATGAACGCGGCGATGCCGATGACCATGATGCCGAGCTGGCGGCTGAGCACCGCCAGCTTCTTCTGCAGCGGCGTGGGCCCGCCATCCTCGGTGGCGAGATCGGCGATCCT
>DAGU01000059.1:1938-2468 GCA_002498285.1 Methanomassiliicoccus sp. UBA386
GTCAGGGACGCCTCGTCGGTCTCCAGGTTCGCCGAGCCGAGCAGACGGCCGTCGGCGGAGATCCTGTCGCCGGTGGAGAGGACCATGACGTCCCCGATCACCAGTTCCTGCGACGGCACCTCGACCTCATGGCCGTCCCGGATGACCGTGACCTTGGGGGAGGCCAGCTCCTGCAGCGCCTCCAGGGTCTTCTCGGCCTTGAACTCCTGGGTGTAGCCCAGCAGCGTGTTTATGGCGACGATGGCAAGGATGACCGCGGCATTGAGCATGTCCTCCATCGACCCTTCGACGATGCCGACGCCCGCTGATATGGCGGCCGCGGCGACAAGGACGAGGACCATGGGGTCCTTGAGCTGCTTCAGGAGGATCTCCAGGCGGGAGATCTTCTTCTTTCCGACGAGCTCATTGGGGCCGTCCCGGGCCAGCCGGACGCCCGCTTCCTCGCCGGTGAGCCCTTCCTCCGACGAACCGAGCGCCGCGGCCACCTCCGCCGCATCCATCGCATGCCATTCGCGGCCCATGTGGTCTGA
>DAGU01000059.1:2652-2967 GCA_002498285.1 Methanomassiliicoccus sp. UBA386
TCGAAGCGGGGCCAGCGTATCCCCAGATATGCGGTCAGGGCATGCAGCCCGATCCAGATGGCGACGATCAGCACACCTCTCAGGAGGCTCTCCTGCCCGTAGGCCATGTCCCCTATGACATCCCCCACCGCCAGCGCCAGGATGAAGTCCACCGCGCTGGCCTGCCCGATGCCCCTCTTGCCCGACAGGCGTACGGCCAGCACGATGACGATTAGAGGACCGTTGCCCTGACGAACAGTTCGAGCAGCCCCTCGGTAGGGCCCAGGCCGATGAGCTCGTTCAGCTCGACCATGATGAAAGTATCTGGAAGGGACA
>DAGU01000059.1:3229-3395 GCA_002498285.1 Methanomassiliicoccus sp. UBA386
TGGCGGAAGGCGTTCTCACAGCGGCGACAAGGACCGAACACGCGGCCGCCTCAAACATCTTTTCCACTGCAACGCCGCCGACGCAGGGGCGCACCAAGGCGGCGCCCAACGATCGGACCACGGATGGAACAGAGATGGTGCGGGCGCCGGGATTCGAACCCGGGCT
>DAGU01000059.1:3566-4030 GCA_002498285.1 Methanomassiliicoccus sp. UBA386
GGAAATGTGATTTAAAAGGTTTGTAGGTCTGGAACCTACTTCATCGTTTCCAGCTGGCTGATGATGTTCCAGATGAGGGTACGGCCATGCAATGGAATGTTAGGGTCGTTGGCCAGATCGTCCAGGATGGAGGTGGCGCTGGCCGCTTTGACGTCCATGGCCTCGTCTGGCTGGAGGAGGCGCCCCTTGGCATCGGTCGCCCCTCGCCTGATGTTGCGTGGGACCGAAGTATCCTCTGCCAACTGGTCAAGCACATCCAGTATCTGTTTGAGTTTAACGTTGTCTACCATATTACACACCTCCCGGCGCTGCCGGAAAGATTACTTCTCGGTGGTGGCCTCGTGAGCGGCCTCGTACCTGAGCTCGCCCCCTTCCTTAAAGGTCGTGACCACCATGGCGGTCTTCGATTCCTTCACTCCAGGGATGGAGGTGATGCTCTCCACCAGGAACCTCTTGAGCTGAGG
>DAGU01000059.1:4236-4656 GCA_002498285.1 Methanomassiliicoccus sp. UBA386
GTCAGCGTTCTTGGTCTCCACCTTCAGATTGATAACTGCGGTTACCTGGTCCTCCCCGAAATAGGAGGAAATGACCGAATCGTACTCCGATCTCTCCCGGTTCTGCATATTGGCACCTCTGTGGGGTAGGGAAGAGAGAAGTTATGAAGCTAACACTTCCCGCCCTCTTCCAAATCTGGAAAATGCCTTATCCGGCGGTCTCGAACTCTTCCTGCAGGTCGATGATGACCTGTTCGAGCACCTCTTCCAGAGAGGAGCTCCGGTACTCCCTAAGACCGCCTATCTCGCTCTGTACCCTGGCTATGTAGTCGTTGTTATCCTTGATGAACTCAACGTTGCAGAGGGTCTCTTCCATGTTCACACCTCGAGCATGCATCCGCGAGAGATGACAGCTGGGCGAATACGGCAATGTATATATAT
>DAGU01000059.1:4824-16139 GCA_002498285.1 Methanomassiliicoccus sp. UBA386
GTCCTTTCCCCCGCCATAGTAGTCCTTGAGGAGGTATGTGGTCCGGTAGCCCCGCTGCAGGTACATGTTCATGGCCGCCACGTTAAGAACGCTCACCTGCAACGTCATCCGGGAGGCGCCGCGCGATATGGCCTCCGCCTCTGCGGCCCCCATGAGCTCCCTGGCCACTCCCCGGCAGCGGCGCTCCGGCACCACGCCGATGGACACCAGATGGGCCCCATTGCCCTTCACGTGCACGCTGGCAGCTCCCACGGCGCGGCCGTCCTCGGCCAGGAAGGTGGCGAACTCCTCGTCGGTCAGAATGAACAGGACCATGTCCCTGGAGTACCTCTTCTCATCGAAGCAGGCGATCTCCACGGCCATTATGGTCGACAGGTCGTCGGCCCCCGCCCGGCGGATGCTCACGCCACTCCATCGACGCTGAGCCATAACTCCTTTCCCCCGCGCCCGGCAGAAATCATGAGATACCTGATGCATGTTGGGGTGCTCCATGACCTTCGTTCCTGTCTCTAGCGTGTTCGATGCCCCTCTCGAGAGCGAGGTATCCCTCCGCGGATGGATCTACCGCCACCGCTCCAGCGGGGCCATCGTGTTCGCGGTGCTGCGCGACTCGTCCGGCATTGTCCAGGTCACCTTGAAGAAGGGCAATGTCCCGGACGAGCAGCTGGAGGCGGCCCGGGCGGTGTCCATGGAGGCGTCGGTGGAGATAAGCGGCCGGGTGTACGAGGACAAGCGCGCTCCCGGCGGCCGGGAGGTGAGGGCGTCCAGCTTCCATATCGTCGGGCAGGCCGACGTGTATCCGATCACCGAGTACCAGAGCGAGGAGCTCCTGCTGGACAACCGCCACCTGTGGATCCGCTCCCGTGAGCAGACCGCGGTGATGAAGATCAAGGCCTCCGTGCTGGCGGGAGCGAGGGACTGGCTCCGCGAGCAGGACTTCACCGAGGTGACCCCGCCCATCCTGACGCAGAACGCCTGCGAGGGCGGCACCACGCTGTTCAAGCTCAAGTACTTCGATCGTGACGCCTACCTCAGCCAGAGCGCCCAGATGTACCTGGAGGCGCTCATCTTCTCGCTGGAGAGGGTCTACTCCATCACCCCGTCGTTCCGCGCCGAGAAGTCCCGCACGTCCCGCCACCTGGCCGAGTACTGGCACCTGGAGCTGGAGGAGGCCTGGGTGGACAACCGGGGCAACATGGACATCCAGGAGGGCCTGGTCACCGCCATGGTGGAGAGGGTGCTGAACGAGAGGAAGGAGGAGCTGCTGATGCTGCGCCAGGACATCGAGCCGCTGCGGGACGTCAGGCCGCCGTTCAAGAGGATGCGCTACGCGCAAGCGATCGAGCGACTGCGCGAGAAGGGCTTCGACCTGAAGTGGGGCTGCGACCTTGGCGCGGCCGAGGAACGCGCCCTGACGGCCGAGGAGACGGTCCCCGTCTTCGTCACCAACTACCCGAAGGAGTGCAAGGCGTTCTACATGAAGGAGGACGACGAGGACCCTCGCACCTACGCCTGCGCCGACCTGCTGGCCCCTGCCGGCTACGGGGAGATGATCGGCGGCTCGGAGAGGGAGACGGACCTCGCCAAGCTGCTGGCGCGCATGGAGGGGCAGGAGATATGCACCGAGCCGTACAGGTGGTACCTGGACCTGCGCCGCTACGGCTCGGTGCCGCATTCCGGCTTCGGCCTTGGCGTGGAACGGGTCACCAAGTTCATCTGCGGCATCGAGCACATCCGCGACACGGTCCCGTTCCCGCGTACGGTCTCTCGCGTCTACCCCTGAGCCTGCCGGCCCATGTGGACAAGCAGGTCGTACATCTCGTCCAGCTCCCTCACCTCGACGAACTCGTCGGCCGCGTGGGCCAGATCGGGATCGCCCGGTCCGCAGATGCACACCCTGGGGTTCACGGAAGCGAACCGGGGGGCCTCGGTGGCGTACGGAACGACGATGGGCTCGGTGCCCAGGAACTTCGACAGCTCGGCGTTCAGAGGCGACGTCGGATCGGACTCGAACGCCTCCAGGGTGTAGTCGACGTCCATGCGGTACGACTCGCCCCTCAGCCGGTTGACGATGATGTCGTGGATGTCGGGCGGCGTCTGGGGTAGGGGAAATCGGACGTCGATCTCGGCGGTGCAGCGGTCGGCCACCACGTTGTTCTTGGTGCCGCCCTCGATGGTGGCGAAGCACAGGGTCATCCCCGTGGACCGCTGGCTCGATATCTCGGCCAGGTCCAGAAGCCGGTCCAGGCAGTAATGCATCTTGAGCACGGCGTCCTCCCCCAGCCACGGCTGGCTGGAGTGAGCGGCCTTGCCCCTGGTGGTGAGGCGGAAGCGGAACACCCCTTTCTCGCGGTACGCGGGGCACAGCCCGGTGGGCTCGCCCACGATGATCCCCTTGGCCCTCCGCACCGCCGCCTCCTTCAACAGCGGCTCGACGCTCGCCATCTGCTCCTCCTCGTCGGTGGTGAACGCCACCGTGACCGGGAGCTCCTCCTCGACCAGGGCCGCGGCGGCCTCGATCATGGCGGCGCACGCCCCCCTCATGTCCACGGCGCCTCGTCCATAGACCCGGCCGTCGTCCTCCTCGCCCTGCCTTCTGGTCCAATCCTCGCCCACCGGCACGGTGTCCAGATGGCCCGAGAACACGATCCCCGCTTTCCTGCCATGGGTGGCGATGAGCGCCGGAGCGTCCTCCTGGCCGATGATCCTGACCCTCAGGCCGGCCTCCTGCAGCCGGCGCCTGGCGTACGATAATATGGGGCCGGGCTCATGCTCGAGGTCGCATTCGATCCCCAGGAGGTCCTGGAGGGTCCGGACGACATCGTCCCTCAGGGGCTCACCTCTTGCCTATGAACGGGGCCTTGACCACCTTGGCCCTCACCGGCCGGCCCCTTATGACAACGTCCAGCTCCTGGCCCTGGGCGGAGTGCTCAGCGTCGACGTAAGCGAGCGCGATCCCCTTTCCCAGGATGGGCGATATGGTCCCGGACGTCACCGCCCCGACATCGCGGCCGTTGTACTGCACGACGTGCCCGTGGCGGGGGATGCCCCTCTCCATCAGCTCCAGGCCCACCAGCCTCGAGTACGACGTCTCACGCTGCGCCAGCAGCGCTTCCTTGCCGATGAAGTCGTGCTCCCACTTGAGGGCCCATGAGGGCCCGGTCTGGAGGATGGTCTGCCGGCCGTCGAAGTCGGTGCCGGACAGCAGGAAGCCCATCTCCAGCCGGAGCAGGTCCCTGGCCCCTAGCCCGCAGGGCCGTATGCCGTCCTCGCGCCCCGCTTCCAGGATGGCATTCCATACCGGGATCGAGGCGGAAGCGTCGACGAGCACCTCGAACCCGTCCTCGCCGGTGTAGCCGCTTCGCGTGACGTAGGCCTGCACGCCGTCCGCCGGAGCGTCAGGTCCCAGAACGTCGGGGAGGAACGCCCGCTCCTCGGCATCCGCCCGCAGGACCATGAACGCCCCGTGCATGCGCTTGAGCTTGCCGACGTCGTGATCGGTCAGCCGCTGCAGGATGGCCGCCGCCTTCGGGCCCTGTAACGCCATGGCGGCCACGCGCTCAGTCACGTCGGCCACTTCGGCCTGGACGTGCCCCCTGATCCATTGCTCAACGCGGGATGTGGTGGCGGCGTTGGGGATGTGCAGATACGTCCCCGGAAGCACGTGAAATGTCATGGTGTCATCGATGATGCGGCCCCTTTCGTCCAGCAGGTGGCCGTAGATCCCCTTCCCCTCCGGAAGCCCCTTGATGTCGTTCGTCAGAAGACCGCGCAGGCCGTCCTCGGCCCCGGCCCCACGGACCACCAGGTCGCCCATGTGGGACACGTCGAACAGGCCGGCCGCCTCGCGCACCGCCCGGTGCTCCTCCAGGATGGACGTGTATTGCATGGGCATCTCCCATCCGGCGAAATCGACCAGGCGCGCTCCGAGGGCCTGGTGGGCGGGATGGAGGGGAGTTCGCTTCATGACTCCAGTAGCTCGGCGGTTGGCTAAAATGATTTGCTCGGCGGGCATGGTAAAAATACGTTCATCGCAATGAAGGCAGGATGACAGTCCGCAGCATCAGCCCGCTCGACGGCGCCCTCATAGAGGAGCTGGAGGAGGCCTCCCCGGCCGAGGTCCGGGAGGCCCTGCAACGGGCCCGGAGGGCCCAGAAGGAGTGGCATCGCGGCACCACCAGGCAGGACCGCATAGGCATGGTGCGCGAGCTCGGCGGCGTGTGTCGAAAGGCCAGGGACGAGGTCGTCGACCTCATTCACCGGGAGTGCGGCTTCCCCCGGGAGGTCATCGCCGCATCCTACGGCAGCGCCGTCAACGGCATCGAGCACTATGTCCGCGAGTATGAGGGATGGAGCGAAGAGTTCCCCCTGGATCCCGAGGCATGGAGGGACAGCACGGCCCGCATCGAGATGGTCCCGCACGGCGTCATAGGGCACATCGGAGTGTGGAACTTCCCCTTCTGGCAGACCATGATCTCCGCCATACCCGGCCTGCTGGCGGGGAACGGCTTCGTGTACAAGCCCTCCGAGCTCTCCACCCTGTCCGGCCTGCGGATCGCCCGATTGGTCACCGAGGCCGGTTATCCCGAGGGGCTATACCCGGCAGTGGTCGGCGGACCGTCGGTCGGGAAAGAGATGGTGACGGCGGGCTTCGACGCTCTGGTGTTCACGGGCAGCATGGAGGCCGGGCGGGAGATCGCCGGCCGCGCCGGCATCATGCCCCTCATCCTGGAGCTTTCGGGCAACGACGCCGCCATCGTGAGGGCCGACGCGGACGTGGAGGCGGCCGCCCGGGGGATCGCCACTGGCACGTTCGCCAGGGCGGGGCAGGTATGCATCCGCATCAAGAGGGTGTTCGCCCATCGGGACATCGCCGACGAGCTGACGGAGCGCATCGTCGACATCGCCTCAGGGCTGCGGCGCGAGGACATCGGCCCCCTCATACGTGACGAGGCGAGGCGGCGCGTCGACCTGGCGGTCAGGGATGCCGTCGCGAACGGCGCCGCGCTGCTCCAGGGCGGCCGGGACTGGGAAGGCCCCGGCTTCTACTACCGGCCGACCGTGCTGTCGGTGCCGCACCAGGGCCTGGAGGTGGTGCGCCGGGAGACCTTCGGGCCGGTATGCCCGATACAATCGGTGGAGGACGACGAGGAGGCGCTCCGGCTGGCCAACGACACGCCCTACGGCCTGGGCGATACCATATGGACCTCCGACTACGAGGCCGGCGAGGCCCTGGCGAGAAGGTTGGAGGCCGGCAACGTGTGGATCAACGACTGCATTCGCACACTGCCTTGCGGAGAGCTGTTCCAGGGCTGGAAGCAGAGCGGCATCCCCTCATCGCAGCGGAGGCTGGAGATGTTCGTGAAGAAGCGCACCGTGATAACCAGGCGCTCGTGCGAGCCGCGTCCGTCATGGTTCGGGAACTGATCGGCCCGCCTGGGCATCTTCAATGAAAACCGGGAGGCTCAGTCCTCGGGCTCGGACAGCATCTCTTCCAGCATCTCGCTCAGCACCTTCACCGGGATGTCCGGAACGGAGATGTAGGTGGTGCGCCCCCCCGACGGGTCGCCGGAGACCTTCGTCTCCAATAGGCCCTCTCCGGACACCGCCTGCAGGTAGGCCCAGAACTGCGTGTGGCCTCGAGGCCTCTGCCCATGCTCCTCGGCCACCACGTGGTACATCTTCTCCACCTCTCCGGTGGTGACGTAGGCGCGGTCCTTCATGGCCCGGGCGGTGGCTAGCAGCACGAGCCGGCGCTGGACGTCCAACCCTTCCACCTTGGAGCGCGTGACCACGCTGTACGTGAACGCCTTCGCGGCGCGCACGTTCTCGGCCGTCACCTGCTCGCTCCTCTCCTCCTCGGCCAGCATGCCCGCCTTCTCCAGGATCTCTATGGCGAAGCGAGCGTCCCCGAACTCCGCCGATATGTCGGCGATGAGGTCTATGGACTCGTCAGGCACCGTGCCCGGATGGAACGCCAGCTTCGCGCGCTCGGCCACTATGTCCCGCAGCTCGGGCGCGGTGTAGCGATCGAACTGGATGGTGTTGGCCCGTCGGAAGGTGGACAGGGATGCGGGATCGAGCAGGTCCAGCAGGTACTTCTGCGAGACGAGTATCAGGGACAGCGAGGCCCGCCCCCCGATCTTCTCCTCGTCGAACCGGGACAGCTGGTAGATGAGGTCCCCGGCGCCCCGCCGCAGTAGCACGTCGGCCTCGTCCAGAACGACCACCAGGTGAAGCCCCCTGGTCTCCACGTGCTTGCGCAGGGCCCGCAGCATCTCCATGGTGCTGAACCCCCTGTCCGGGAAACGCTCGTCGAAGTGGGTCACCAACCGAAGCAGGACGGCCGCCTCGGTGCTGCGCTGGCGGCAGTTCACCACCACGAAGTCCATGGGGCGGCCTCTTTCGTTGCCTTCCCGGACGAGATCGAGGCAGAACCGCTTGGAGGTCGCCGTCTTTCCCGTGCCGACGTTGCCGATAAGCAGCGCGGTCTGGGAGACCCCGCTCTCCAGCACCGGCCGGAAGATCATGCGGAGCCTGTCCATCTGGCGCTCCCTGTGCACCAGCCTCTCCGGCACGTAGTCGAAGGACAGCTTGGCGGGGTCCTTCAGCACCTTGGGGCTTCCGTAGCGGTTCAATTCCGCCTCACCCTGATGAATCCCGAGCAGGGAATGATCTCGATGCCGTTCGCCTCGAAGCGGTCCGCGACCAGGTTGGTGCCGAGCGAATCGGATGCCATGTGGCTCGCCACCACCAGGTTGACATGGTTCTTTCTCGCCTCCTCGATATGGCTTTGCGGCACGTGCATGCAGACCACCGTGCCGATGCCCGCGCGAGCCAGATGCTCGTACATCTCCTTCGGGGCGGCCGTCCCGCCGGCGAACTTGACCGCTATCTCCCCCGCCCTCCTGTCCCGGTCCCCCACGAATATCTCGGGCGGGTTGCACTCCCTGGCCATGGACCGGTACTCCGGCAGGCGCAGCAGGGCGTCGATCAGGTCCCCGATCCGCTCGGGTGCCGCCTCCTGGAGGTAGCTGACCATGAAGCGCTGCGCCAGCAGGTCGGCCGGCTGGTGCAGGCACATCAGCGGGATGTCGAGAAGGGCGGCGGCGTCGCCGGCCTGCATGTGATTACCGGAATGCGTCGCGCACATGACCTCCCATGCCCTGGGGCCAACGATGCACTCGGCGGCGGTGATGGGGACGCCCCACGATTCCATCATGTTCTCCTGGACATGTACCATCTGGTGCAGGCTGGCGCCCGCGCGTCCCCGGGGGTGATGGCCTATGACCGCATCGATCCTCCTCCCCCTCTCCCTCAAACGGTCCGCGAGCAGCAGCTCCGGGGTGTTGATGTCGATGCCCCACATGACCGAACGGACCTCCGTGTCAGGGTCCCCGTGCACGATGCGGCTGTCCGCATAGGGGTTCCACAGGGAGTCGGCGTCGAACATCTCCCGCTCGCTCTCCTGCAGCCCGGCATAGGTCTTGCCGGTCCGCTCGAGAAGCCTGTCCAGTTCGGGCCCCTTCCGGGGGTCCGCGGCCATCCCCTCCTGGATGGCCAGCCGATAGAGGTCCATCAATCGCATGATATCATCTAGCGAACCATCTTCAGGCTCTTAAATCCCACGACGCTTGGACAAAGAATGGATGATAAAAAAATGGGAAAGTGATTTGGAAGGGGGGCGCGAGGCCCGTTTGAGGCCGGCGGGATAAAGGCGAAGACCTTTTCCAGGGCCCGCTGCAAGCGCTCCGTTCAGTCGAACAGTGCGCTAAGGCCTGCAGCGGCTTCTTCCTCGCTGACCTCGGGCTTCTTCTCCTCTTCCTTGGCTGCCGGCTTCGCCGCCTCAGCGGGAGCAGCGGCAGCGGGGGCCGCGGCGACAGGGGCCATGGCGGCAGAGGCGATGGCCTCATCGATGTTGATCCCCTCAAGGGAGGCGGTCACGGCCTTGATCCTGGCGGCGTCCGGCTCCATGCCGGCGCCCTTCAGGACGTTAGCGATCGAATCCTCGTCGACGGTCTTTCCAGCGGCGTGAAGTACCAAGGCGCTGTATATGTATTCCATTTTTATTCCTCCATGTATTATTGTTCAATCGAATAGAGCACTAAGGCCTGCAGCGGCTTCTTCCTCGCTGACCTCGGGCTTATCCTCATCTTTCTTCTCTTCGGCCTTCTTCTCCTGCGGGGCCGGCGCCGCAGCGACCTGAGCGGTCAGCTGCTGCTTCAGCCTGTCGTCCTCAAGCCCTGGAATGCGTGAGGCAACGGCCAGCATCTCTGCGTTGGCCTTTGCCAGGAGAAGCTTGATGTTATCCCGCGTGGGGATGGCAGCCTTCATGCTGATGGCGGTCGCTTCGCGGTACGCCTTGACCAGCAGCGGGTTGATGGTCTGCGCGGTCGGGTACGCGATCTCGACGCCTAGGGCGATGGCATTGCGGGCGGCGGTCGCCAGTAGCGACGGGTAGTAATCAGCCGGCACGTCAAGAACGTCCCTGCCGTACAGTATGCCGTCCTCGAAGGCCCCCAGGAGGTTCATGCCGATGGTCATGGGCAGGATCTCCAGCTTGGGGAGGATCTTTGCGAGCTCTCCCGAGACCTTCTCTCCTTTCTCCACGAGGACCTTGTCCTTGCGGATGACGATCTTACCGCCCTCGATGGCGGCGGGTATTCCGGCCTTCTGCAGCTCGCCCACTATGGGGCCGGGCTTGAAGGGCGTCTCCCCCGCCTTTACCTCGATGTCCTCGGGCGCGATGTCGCCGGGCTTGGCGGCCGCCTTGGCTTTGGTGGCCTCCATCTGGCGGAACAGCTTGAACGGGTTCAGGGGAGTGGCCACGACGGCGCACTGCCCGCCCACCAGGGGCTTGAGCTGCTCGATGCCCGGCCGCTGCTTGGCGGCCTCATCGATGGCGAGGAGCACGAGATTGTTACGGGTCATGAGGACCTTTGCATTGTTGGACCTCATGCCATGTCTCATGATCTGCATCTGCGGGGAAGGGATGCCATGGATATCCACGATGGCCACCACGGGGCTGGTCACCATCATATCGGTGATCTCTTTCACCTTGTCCTTTTTCCATGCTGCAACGTGTGCCATATAAGAACCTCCTTACAGCACCTTCTCCGCTGGGCCCATGGTCGTCTTGACATAGGCCGAGTCGATGTTCATCTTTCCTTTCTCTAGCTTGCTCGTAACCCTCTTAAGGATTGCGTCGACATTCTCTGCCAGCTCTTCCGGGGTCATGTCCACGGTCCCCACGGGCGCCTGGAAGGTCTTCCGGTCCTTGGTGCGGACGGAGACGGTCTTCCTGAGCGCCTCGATCATGGGAGCCGGGTCGGCCCCTGGGGGTATGGGCTTCGGCATCTTGCCCCGGGGGGCTAGAACGATACCGAGCCTCTTACCGATCTGGGGCATGAGCGGCGCCTCTGCGATGAAATAATCCACCTGAGAAGCTACCTTCTTGGCCTGTTTCCTGTCGTCAGCGATCTTCCCGAGCTCCTCGGGAGTGATGACAAGATCGGCGAGGTCCTTGGCCTTGGCAGCCAGTTCGGCGCCGCCGATAACACAGATCCTCAAGGCTTTGCCGCGACCATGGGGCAGAACGATGTCTTCCTGGATCCTGTTCTTAGGGATCGACAGGTCCACATCCCTGAGGTTTATGGCCAGGTCAACAGACTGCCTGAAGTTCCTCTTCGGAGAGGAATCCAGGGCCTTTTTGACGGCCGCAATCGTGGTCTTTTCTACCAATCAGATACCTCCTGTAGTGCAAGTGAGCCAAGGCTCTCCTACAGTGCGAAGCCCTAAACTAGCATACGCTTTTTAAACTTTGTGGGGGGTTTCCACTTCGCCCTTTCAGGCGAAGTGCTGGTCGAACTTGCCGGCCAGTATGTCTGCGCGGATCGTCTTGGAGTCCTGCCCTTCGATGGTGACCCCCATGGACGTGCAGGTGCCGATGACCTCAAGGGCCTGGTACTTGAGGTCCTTGCCCATGAGCGAGTCCCCCTTCATCTGGGCGACCCTGACTACCTGCTCCATCGAGAGATTTCCGACCTTGACGGTCTTGGGCGAACCGGAACCCTTCTCCACTCCCAGCTCCTTGGTGATCAGCGAGGCGGTGGGCGGGGTGCCTACCTTGATCTCGAAATCCTTGGTCTTGGAGTCAATGATGATCTTGACCGGGACCTTCATTCCGTTGAACGCCTTGGTCTTGTTGTTTATCTCCGCGACGATCTTGGGAATGTTCACTCCCAGTGGCCCCAGGGCGGGGCCGAGGGGCTGGCCAGGCGTGGCCTTGCCGCCCTCTACGAGCACTTCAACCGTATCTGCCATAAAGAACACCTTTCTTTATCATTATCTTCAATGGTTACCTGTCCTTCTCGAGCACGCGGACGTGGTCGCCCCTCACCGTCACCGGGATGGGGACCATCGCCTCGAACAGCTCCACCGTGATCTCTTCCTTGGCCTCGTCGATATGCTGCACCCTGGCCTTCTCGCCCTTGAACGGCCCGGCGACCAGTTCGACCACGTCCCCTTCGGCTATGCCGGACACCAGAGGCTTGGGCGCCAGGTAGTGGTCGATCTCCTCGATCTTCATCTCGCCGTCCACGAAGCTGTGGGCCTTGCGCACGCCCTTCACCATCTCGCGCATCCTCTCGGTGTTCATGCCCTCTATGAGCACGTAGCCGCGGAGGGTGATGGGCGAGAGTATGGCGGCGATGTCGGACTGGATCCCCTTGGCCCTTCCGGCGATGGCGTCGGCAACATCCTTCTCATGGCCTATGGAGGTCTTAAGGGCCATGATGGACTGCCGCGCCTCGGCCGCGAACCGGATGACGTCGCAGTCGGCCGGGTCCTCTACCAGGCAGGCAGTGATCTCCACCGCCACGCGGTCCTTGTAGGCTGAGCCGATGGGGGCGTGGGCCTCCAGCCGGAGCTCCTTGGGGTTCGGCCCCTCTAGGAAGAAATCGAACTCCTCAGAGGAGCGCGAAGAGTGATTGTCATACAGGGAGGCATTGGACGCATCGTACAGGCGGACGCTCCACTCCGCCGCGTCGGCAGGGGTCTGGGTGATGCCGATCTTCACGTGCACCTTCTTCTTGGCGGGGTCCCTGCTCTTTAGCTGGAAGGTCCAGCTGGTCGATGATGAGGCAGGGGCCTTGTTTTCCCCTCCCTCGCCCACGAATGAGATCATGCCGCTGCCTCCCGCGGGGGACGGCGCGGATTGAAGGTCTTGAGTCATTTCAATCAGTCCAGGTGGATCGAGTTCAGCCGAGGTATCCGGGCAGGACGTTCATCAGGAAGTATATCAGGAAACCCAGGCC
>DAGU01000059.1:16308-18217 GCA_002498285.1 Methanomassiliicoccus sp. UBA386
TCGGTGGTGGGCTTGCGGGCCATCTTGAAGACCCTGCCGTACTTGCCCTTGCCGAGTCTCTTGGCCCTTTCCTCGATATCGTGCTGGATCTCCCAGGACTTGTCAACTATGTCCATGTCCGTCCACCTCTGGCTTACGAGTTCCTATGGTTAAAGGTATCTACTTAATAAAGTCGACGTCTACGACCTTGGAAGCCCTTTCCCTCTGCGGTCCGATGATGTTCTTGGACTTGACGCCAGTGATGACCACCATGACCCTTACGGTGTCCCGCAGAGCCGGATCGACCGCCGCACCCCAGATGAGGCGGGCGTTGGGCGCGATCTTGGACTGGATGATCTCGGCTACCTTCTCGGCCTCGGAGATGCTCATGTTCTCCCCGCCGGTGACATTGACCAGGGCGCCGGTCGCGCCCGAGATGTCCACATCGATCATCGGCGAGTTTATGGCCTCGTTGACGGCGAGCTCCACGCGGTCGTCCTCGTCGGCCTCTCCCAGGCCGATCATGGCGACCCCGGCCCCCTTCATGATGGTCTTAAGGTCGTTGAAGTCCAGGTTGACCAGGCCGGGCTTGGTGATCAGCTCGGTGATGCCCTTGATCGACCTGACCAGCACCTCGTCGGCCACCTTGAAGGCGGCGTTGAGCGCCAGGCGCGGACAGATCTCCAGCAGCTTGTCGTTCGGGATGACGATGACGGTGTCGGCGGCGTCGCGCAGGCGCTCCAGGCCCCACTCGGCGTTCTCGGAGCGGATGGCGCCCTCGGCCTTGAACGGATATGTTACAACAGCAACGGTCAGCGCGCCCATGTCCTTGGCGAGCTTGGCGACGTAAGGAGCGGAGCCGGTGCCGGTGCCGCCTCCCATGCCAGCGGTTACGAACACGATGTCCGAACCGTTCAGGATCTTCCTGACCTCATCCTCGGCCTCCCTCGCCGCCTCCTCCCCTACCTGCGGGAGCGCTCCAGCGCCCAGGCCTCGGGTGGAGCGGCGGCCCAGCAGGATCTTGTGCGGGGCACGAACGGCCAGGAGGTGCTGGGCATCGGTGTTGGCGGCGTAGATCTCGGCACCCATGATGCCGACCTCGGAGAGTCGGTCGATGGTGTTGGAGCCTCCTCCTCCGCAACCGATGATCTTGATGTTGGTCTTCAGGCTTTCCAGTACGCTCAGGAGTTCCTGGTCGGCGGCGGAGTACTCTTGGTAGGTCGGGCCCGCGTCCCCACTTTGTGAACCAGCGCGGGATATGGCGTCGCTGAGGAATGATTTCATGACAAGTCCCTCCTGAGCTAAACCCAGCACTAATCAGGCTGACCTGCCCAGGCGAAGGCTAACATGCATTATTGCTTTTAAATCTTTGCGGGTGAGCCATAAAATGGCGAAGTCTGGGGGAGCGCCGTCCGGGAGGCCGCGCAGTGTCCCCGAGACCCCTGGCCGCGTCCGCCCGGAGAGGGTGCGTTCGCCGCCTACCTGATGACGTCGACCTCTGAATCTTCCAGACGGGCGCTGCCGCGCTGCCGCCCCAGGATCTGCTTGGACGAGACGCCGGTGATCACGACCATCACGCGGATCTTGTGCTGCAGAGCCGGATCGACCGCCGCACCCCAGATGATGCGGGCGTTGGGCGAAACCCGGGAGCGGATGATCTCGGCCACCTTCTCGGCCTCGGAGATGGTCATGTCCGCTCCGCCCACGACGTTGACCAGCACGCCCGTGGCGCCGCTTACGTCAACGTCCAGGAGCGGGGAGTTGAGCGCGTCGTTGATCGCGTCGGCGGCGCGGTCATCGGTGTCGTTGCCCGACTCACCAAGACCGATCATGGCGACGCCGGCCCCCTTCATAATGGTCTTCACATCGTTGAAGTCCAGGTTAACCAGGCCGGGCTTGGTGATCAGCTCGGTGATGCCCTTGATCGACC
>DAGU01000059.1:18379-18543 GCA_002498285.1 Methanomassiliicoccus sp. UBA386
CCAGCCGGGGGCAGATCTCCAGCAGCTTGTCGTTCGGGATGACGATGACGGTGTCGGCGGCGTCGCGCAGGCGCTCCAACCCTCCCTCTGCATTCTCCCTCCGGAGGTTGCCCTCTCCCCTGAATGGCAGGGTGGTGACCGCGACGGTCAGCGCGCCCATGTCC
>DAGU01000059.1:18694-21016 GCA_002498285.1 Methanomassiliicoccus sp. UBA386
GTCCTTGGCGAGCTTGGCGACGTAAGGAGCGGAGCCGGTGCCGGTGCCGCCTCCCATGCCAGCGGTTACGAACACAATATGGGCGTCGGCCAGGGCATTGCGGAGCTCCGGCTCCGCTTCCTTGGCAGCGTCCTCCCCTACCTGCGGGAGCGCTCCAGCGCCCAGGCCTCGGGTGGAGCGGCGGCCCAGCAGGATCTTGTGCTTGGCGCGGACGGCCAGGAGGTGCTGGGCATCGGTGTTGGCGGCGTAGAGATCGGCGCCCACTATGCCTTCTTGGGCGATACGGTCGATGGTGTTGCAGCCTCCTCCTCCGCAACCGATGATCTTGACGTTGGTTCTTAGCTTCTGCAGGATCTCCAGCAGGTCGGCATCGACATCGCTGGACTGTTCAAACGCGGTTCGGGCTGAAGGCGCGGGTCCCCGCGGCGCAGGAACGGAGCCCTCCCTAGCCAGGGCTTCCTCGACCAAAGATTTCATAGTGCATCCCTTGAACTGCGTAATCGTGATTCTAGGTATTAAATAATATTGACCAGTACAATCCAGGGCGGTAACCTCTTTATCCCCCCGTGTCGATTGGCCAGACCATGAATGTGAGAGCGGAGGCGAGGTTCCGCGGCCTGGTGCAGGGCGTATATTTCCGCGCCTATACGGCGGATTTCGCAAAGCGGCGCGGCGTTACCGGCTGGGTCCGCAACCTCAGCGACGGTTCGGTGTCGGCGGTGTTCGAGGGAAAGCGGGAGGACATTGAGGAGGTCGTAAGACAGCTCCGGGAGGAGCATCCCGCCGCCAGGGTCGACAGCGTGGAGATCGAGTGGTCCGAGTTCCGGGGGCAGTTCGATGATTTCGCCATCCGGCGCTGATCACCGCGCCTCGATCTCGATGCCGTAGACCTTCTCCGGCAGCTCCTTATGTATCCTCCAGGCGGACTCCTCGCTCATCGTTCCAGCCTCGAGGAACGCCCTGGTCCGCTTGGGCACGGTGTTTATGTTCATGACCGCTCCGGGCCTGGACGGGTCGTCCAGGAAGTCGGTCTCCATAAGAAAGCGGTCGCCCTTTGAAAGGGCGGTGCGCACGGCGTCCCGACTGGCCAGGACCGAAGGGACCAGGCCGCTGTTCTCGTCGCGGCTCACCAACGGGGGCGAGTAATGCTTGACCACCTTGCCCCTCGGCAGCCCGGCCCGGTCAGCCATGGCGGCCAGCTCGGCCATCACCTCCGGCGTGGCGCTTTCGGTGTGAAGGATGACGGGGCAGGAGGCCTCCCTGGCGAGCTCCATGCCGTAGGCGAGGACCTCATTGGACGCTGCCCAGACCTCCTCGTCGACGGGAAAGTGCGGCCGTCCGATCTCCCCCAGGGCGACGGCGCGTCCGTCCAGCACCAGGCGCTGGGCGGCCTCCATGCCCTCCTTCATGAGCTCCACGCCCCTCTTCAGTCCATGCTTCTCCGCCAGGCCGATCAGCAGGACGGGGTACGGCCCCACCGCGGCGAAGACCTTCGCCGTTCCGGAGGCGTTCACCGCGTCAGCGAGGCGCAGCGTGACATCATAGGAAGAACGCAGATCGCCGGGCCCGGCGATCGGCACCGACGGATCGGGGCTGTGGACCAGTATGGCGTGGGTGCCCCCTGCCCGGGCGAAGTCGGCCACCGCCTCCACCCCCCGGCCGTCGGGCCGCAGGTGTATATGGTCGTCTAGTATGGGAAGCGTCAGCGTATCAGTCCCGCCGCCCTGAGCTCCTCCGCGACCTTGTCCACGGCCTCCTCGACCATGCGGGGCTCCTTGGCGCCTGTGCATACAAGCTTGCCGGAGCCGAAGATGAGGAGCACCACCTTGGGCTCCTCGAGACGGTACACGAGGCCGGGGAACTGCTCTGGCTCGTACTCCACGTGCTCCAGCCCAAGGGAGATGGCGATGGCGTTGAGGTTGACCTCCTGACCCAGATCGGAGGATGCGACGATGTTCTGCACCACCACCGGCGGGTCAAGGTCCACCTCGATGCCGGTGCTCTGGAGCTGCTTGGCGACCTTGCGGATCGCCACTCTCACGTCCTCCACGGTCCGGGCGCCGGTGCACACCACCTTGCCGCTGCGGAACAGGAGGGTCGCGGTCTTCGGCTCCTTCAACCGGTATATGAGACCAGGGAACTGCTCCGGCTCGTACTCCGCACCATCCAAGGTGAGGGCGATAGCCTGCAGGTCCAGGTCGCTACTGAGGGCGGTAGAGGCGACCACGTTCTCGATCTTCATCTTGGCCAATGCGTCACCCTTAAAGGTATTTAAATGCCTTTATATAGCTTTATCCTTGGACGACCTATTGCTTTAAGACA
>DAGU01000059.1:21248-22222 GCA_002498285.1 Methanomassiliicoccus sp. UBA386
GCCGGTCCAGAGCATCAATCGTTATATACTCCCGATACCATTATGACATTTGTCCGACAAAATTGTATCATTCGTCGGACAGAGCCCAAAAGAGGCTTGACATGAGCGAGACTGAAAGGATCACTATTAGAATCCCGAGCGACAAGGTGAGCGCCCTCGAAAGCCTGGTCAATGACGGCAAGTACCCCACCATCTCGGATGCCATTCGCGCCGCCATAGACAACTTCGTGGACTCGCACTTCGCTCCTGATCACATAGAGCGTGTTACGGTGGAGCTTCCCAAGGGCAACGTGGTCGAGCTGGAGTGCCTCGTCAAAGACGGAGACTCGGTATCCATCGACGACGCTATACGCAATGCCGTGAGGGAGTACACCAGGAAGAGGATCACCCGGGCCATGGAGGAGATGCATTAGTCATCGTTCCTTTGATATGGTCGATCCACGGAACGCGGACATAGAGCTGAGCGCGGAGTCCGCCCAGCTAAAGATCCACGTGATAGGCTGCGGGGGAGGCGGGTGCAACAGCGTCAACCGCCTGATGGCCATGGGCATCAGGGGAGTGGAGACGGTTGCCATCAATACCGATAAGAGCCACCTGCAGACCATCAACTCGCACAGGCGTCTTCTCATAGGGGCCGGGCTCACCAGAGGGCTGGGGGCCGGAGGCATGGCCGAGGTTGGGGAGACATGCATGGAGAATGCGCTGGAGCCTCTCAACGACATCCTGAGGGACAGCGACCTGACCTTCATCACCGTGGGCATGGGCGGTGGGACAGGCACCGGCGTCGCTCCGGTGGTGGCCAAGCAGGCCAAGCGCCGGGGGGCGGTCGTCATCTCCCTCGCCACCACGCCCTTCGAGTTCGAGAGGACCTACCGGATGGAGGTGGCCCGGAGGGGCATCAGGAGGCTGAACGAGAACTCCGACATGATGCTCCTGCTGGACAACAACCGCCTGCTGGACATGGTGGCCAACCT
>DAGU01000059.1:22450-30688 GCA_002498285.1 Methanomassiliicoccus sp. UBA386
CGCGGCGTTTCCACCATATTGTTCGGCGAGAGCAACGATCCCGACGGGGCGGTGCAGGACGCCCTCAGCAATCCTCTCCTGGAGGTCGACTACGAGGGCGCGACGGGAGCGCTGATACACATCACCGGCGGGCCCAATCTCACGACGAGGAGGGTGACCAAGGTGCTCAACGGAGTGAGCGAGCAGCTGGACCCCCACGCCCAGGTGATCTTCGGGGCCCGGGTGGACCCGTCGATCGGGGAGAACATCCGGGTGATGGCGGTCATCACCGGAATACGCGATGCGCCGCGCCATGCGGGCCCCCGCAGTTTGGCCGCCGCCGAACTGGACCGCACGGTCGAGGAGCTGGCGCGCGGCCGTCGCCGATGATCAGCTCTGGCCCGGCTTCCTTCCCGTGGCCGCCTTGACGGCGCCGCTGAACACGCCCATGATGGTGTAGTACTCCCATTTGGTGGGGATGGCGCGACCCATCATGCGCCGGAACATGATCTCGGTCTTCTCACGGCGGAACTCCGGATAGTCTATGGCGTCCAGCAGCTGGTGGAAGAAGTCGAACAGCATCTCCTTCTCTTCCATCGAGGCCGGGCGGGGGAGCGACAGGGGCCTCCCGACCATGAAGATCTCGTACAGCACGACCGTCAACGCGTGAGACAGGTTGAGGATCGGATACTCGTCCGAGGAAGGTATGTGCACCAGCAGGTCGCACCGCTCCAGCTGCTCCTGGGTCAGGCCGAGGTCCTCGGGGCCGAACAGCAGCGCGATGCACCCCTCATGGTCCTGAACCTTCTCGGCGAACGACCTCGGCGTCTCCGGGATGCGGATGAAGTGCTTCTCCCCCTCGGTCACCTTGCCCGAGGTGCCCACCACCAGCGAGCAGCCCTTCAGGGCGTCCTCGAAGGAGTCCACCACCTTCGAGTCGTCCAGGATATGGCCGGCATGCTTGGCGCGCTTGTACGCTTCGTCGCCCAGGTCGCAGGGGTCGACCATGAACAGCTCCTGGAACCCGAAGTTGGCCATGGCCCGTGCCACCGCACCAACGTTGCCCTCGTGCATAGGCGAGACCAGTACCACTCGGTAGGCGGGCATGTCGGAGGGCTTAAGACCGCATTCCTACTTAATGCTGCCGTGATCTGGCACGCAGCGGTGAAGCTGGCATACGATGGCAGGGCGTTCATGGGCTCCCAGCGGCAGCCCGGCATGCGGACGGTGGAGTCGGAGGCCATCGAGGCGCTGAGGAGGATCGGCGCCATCGAGTCGGCCGAGGCCTCGCGGTTTCGCTTCGCCAGCCGCACCGACCGAGGGGTGAGCGCGCTAGGCAACGTGATGGCCTTCAGGACGTCCTTCGGCCGCGGCGCGCTGCTGCGGGCGCTGAACGCCGCATCGTCGGACGTCATGTACTATGCCTGGGCCGAGGTGCCCGATATGTTCTCCCCCCGCCGAGCCAGACAGCGATGGTACCGCTACCTGCTCCCGTCCGACGGCATCGACCCGAGAGCGGCGGCGGAGGCGGCCGCGCTGTTCGAGGGCTGCCATGACTTCAAGGGCTTCTGCAGGCCGGACGGCCGCTCCACGGTCAGGACGATCGATTCGTTCATCGTAACGGAAGGCGACGGGGTGCTGATCGCCGACGTCCGGGGGAGGGAGTTCCTGCGGAGCATGGTCCGGCGCATGGTGGCCGCCATCGCGGAGGTCGGCTCCGGCCAGGCCTCCCTCGCCGAGGTGTCGGCAGTGCTCGACGGCGCAGAAGGGGGCTTCGGCCTGGCCCCTCCCGAGCAGCTGATCCTCATGGACGTCGACCACGGCCTGGAGTTCGAGACGATGTACCCCCCTACCCTCCGCCGGAAGGTGGCCGCCTACCACGCCGACGCGATATCGAGGATCGAGCTCATCGACGGCCTGCGCGACCGCATCGCCCGAGGCGATGCCGCGCACATCTAGCCAGTTGAATGGCCAGGCGCCCGCTCCAATCCTGATGATATTTATCGATATTGGTAGCATGCTCAACCAGGCCTTTAATACGCACAAAAAATTCCATTCTCTGTAAGTGGTGGAGAGAAAGGTTCCACGGGGGCTATCCCCGGTTGCGGTCCCGCCGTTCCGCTGGCACACGGCCAAGCGTGGCGGCAGTCTGCATCCTCAAGGTTTTATCATTCCTCGCATTACCTTCTGTCATGTTGGTCGCGCTCACCGGCACCCCCGGCACGGGAAAGAGCACCGCCGCGGAGCTCCTCCGCCGTCGGGGCCGCGAGGTGGTGGAGATATCCGATATCGTGCGCTCCGGAAGGGTCTCCACGGCCCTGGACGAGGAGAGGGACAGCCTGGAGGTCGACACCGACGAGCTGGATGAGGTCGTCCGGCAAGAGTATGGGCGCGGCACCATCCTCGTGGGCCATCTTTCCCACTTCTTGTCCGTCGATCTCATCATCGTGCTGCGATGCCGGCCCTCGGTGCTGGCGGAGCGCCTGCGCGCCCGCGGATGGAGCGACGTGAAGATCAGGGAGAACGTCGAGGCCGAGGGGTGCGACGTCATCCTGGTGGAAGCGGTCGAGAGCGGCGCCGCGGTGGCCGAGATCGATGCCACGAGCATGTCCGCCGAACAGGTGGCCGACGCCATCGAAGAGGTGCTGGCCGGGGAAAGGGAGAAGTACGCGGCGGGGAATGTGGACTGGAGCGACGAGGTGATGGGATGGTTCTAGATTCCAAGAGGGACCGCGTGGAGTTCATCCTGGAGCCGATCGCCCGCTCCCTTACCAGGTTCAGCCCCAACACCATCTCCTGGTTCGCCTTCGCCCTCGCCATCCTGGCCGGGATCGCGATCGTGGCAAGCCCGCGCATGTGGACGGTCCTCCTGCCCGCATCGGCGCTCCTGGTCATCCTCTCCGGCCTGTTCGACGCCCTCGACGGCAAGGTCGCCCGCCTGACCGGAAAAACGTCCCGCCGGGGCGATCTCCTCGACCACGTGCTGGACCGCTATGCCGACGTCGTCATGGTCGGGGCCGTGGCGGTCAGCGCGTGGTGCGATCCATACCTGGGCCTCCTGGCTATCATAGGCATGCTGATGACCAGCTACATGGGGACGCAGTGCCAGGCCATTGGGGCGGGACGCCTGTACTCCGGACTTCTGGGGCGGGCCGACCGCGTGGTGCTGCTGACGATCGCTCCGCTGCTGCAGATGGCCTTCATGCTCTTCTCCGACGGATGGATCGGCCTCGGCCCGGTGTCGTTCTCGGCGTTCGAGCTGGTGATGCTGTGGTTCGCCGTGGTGGGAAACATCACCGCCGTGCAGAGGGCCCTGAAGATCTGGAAGATGGTGCCGCCCTAGACCGCAGGGGCCGGTTCTTGATGCGGTAGTAGCTGAGGGGATGCTTCACCTTGGCCTTGGGGTTCTCGCACAGCGAGTCCGGCTCGAAGCAGATCCCGTAGCTCTTCATGGTCGTGCATTCCGGAGGCGTGTACTCCGTCCCGGACGTCTCGCCGGTGATGTGGTCTATCTGGTACTTCGTCTTGGAGGCGTCGAAGTCCGGCGATACGGCGAAGAGGTTGAGGATCTCCTCGGACGACAGGCCTATGTGGTGCATGAACGACACCAGCGCGAAGCGGGCCGAGTGGGGAAGGTTCTCCCCGGCCTGGGCCATGCCTATGAAGTGCTTCATGCAGGGAGGGAAGTTCTCCACGCTGACCTTCCCGAAGTCCTCCGCCTTATACCGCTCCCGCATGATGACGGCGCGGTCCCTCAGCTCGCGTATATCTTCATCGAGGGCGCGCAGGATGGTTTCGTCGACCGGCAGCGGCAGCTCGCTCTCCAGCCTGTCCTGGAGGGCCTGCTGCAACACCCTGGCGAACCTCAGCTGCGGAAGATGCACGTACCCGCGCTTGACCTCGGTGTTGACCAGCTTCCACTCCTTGCTGCGCATGCGCGACGTGTACCGGAGATAGTCGGAGAAATGCATCCTCAGCGAGCCGTCGTCCCGGCTGGCCGCCACGTCCAGCTGGTAGGCGACCTCCTCCACGACGTCCATCTCCTCCCTCTCCAGCCGCTCGTACATGGTCACGCCCTCGGCCAGCGCGTAGCGCCTGGTGAGGAAGCGTTCGTTCACCCCCGAGACGTACATCCTCGCCATGGGGTACGAGAGGATCTCCTCCAGGCGGTCGCCCTCGGTGGCCATGGGCCGCAGCTGGACCACTCCGTGCTCCAGCGCGTCGATCGCCCGGGCCTTGCCCCTCGCCCGTGCTCCACGGTAGGCCTGGTGCGTCAGCAGGTCCTCCAGCGTGACCCCTTGGTCCTTGACGTACTCGGCAGCGTCGCGGAGGAACGGGAACTTGGCGTAGCTGAGGAGGTCCACGGCCGAACCAGGGGTTGCGGCGATAAAAAGGTTCCATCCTCGGGATCGTCTCAGTCGAAGCTTACCAGCTCGCGCAGGCCCTCCGCCACTTTACGGTCGTCCAGCGCTTTCACGAGATCATCGAACGAGCGCAGCGGCCTCTTCCTGAACAGGCGGACGGCGCGCTTCCTCCCCACCCCCGGAAGCGATTCCAGGGCCGCCAGGGAGCAGGCGTTGACGTTCAGCGGGCGCTCTACGGCGGTGATGCTGCGCTGCCCCCAGGATAGCACGGTGGCGTCGACGAACCGCTCGAGTCCCATGGGATATGGGAAGCCGACCAGCAACGGATAGGAGCCGATCTGCCGGCCGAAGGTGACGTTGCCCTCCCTGGCCTCGAGGTACACCTTCCTCAGCACCGTCCCGGCCGGCGCCAGGCGCTGCAGCATGGGGTGGTCGATGCTCTCCCTGACGTCCTCCTTGAAGCGGATGAACTGCGAGCGGGTCACCGGAGAGCGGAAGGCCCTCCTGACCGGCATGACCTGCCGTATGTTGAGCCGCCTGAGGACGTACCCTCGCTCCAGCACCTCCCTCAGGAACGCTCGGTCGAGGTCCAGGGTGGCGGCCGTCTCGCCGTCTAGCCCTATGATGAGATTTAGCCCTGGAAGCAGTTTTGGAAGGCCCGTCTCGCTTATCTGACTGCCCACCTCGTTGATCATGCGGATGGCCTCCATGGCCTGCTCGGGGGTGGCGTTGAGGTTGTTGGCCTCCCTTACCGCCGGATCGGCGCTCTCCAGGCCGAGGGCGAGGACGTTGCCGCCGCTGCAGTGGCGAACGATGGACGAGAGCACCCGCCCCGACTCTTCTGGATGCGATGCGATGACCGCCGGATTGGCATTGTCGACGTGCAGCACGTCCGGGCCGAGGGCGGCGATGCCCGAGAACAGCCGCTCCACTGCCTCCGGATTTGGCCGGGGCGGATCGCTGGACATGTCGGCCTTGTACGATACGATGCACGTCTGCGCTCCCAGGCGGAAGTTCCTGACGCCCGCCTTCCGCAGCGCCGACACCTCGGCGATAATGTCCTCCTCGTCCCTGGCCACCGGCGCTCCCTTTGCCGGCTCCACGCAGAACGAGCAGCCTCCCGACGCGTACCGGGGGCACCCCCGGTACGTCTCGATCTCGGCGATGAGCGGCTGCGGAAAGTCCGGATGCTGCGCCACCATGCTGGAGCCGAGCAGCAACCAGCGGTTCCACTCCTCCGTGCTCCTCCACCGGTCGACCGGCTCCTCGCCGCGGAGCAGGCGGTGCAGCACCGCGGCCGGGTCGTGGCTCGCAAGTGCATGATAGCCGCCGCCGAGCGAGGGGTCCAGGACCGCGGGGCCTCCCAGGACCCGGATCCCTGGCAGGCGGCCGGCCAGCTCCCTTATCTCCCGGCCAGAGGCGGGCATGGCCCTCAGGTACTTGCCGGGGACCGCGGTGCCGGCGATCACCAGACTGACGTCGGCCTTTGGGATCCCGGCGCCCTTTCGCAGCTGCTCCATGGTGATGTAGCTCACCGCGGCGCCCGCGTCCGCGGCCGCCCCGGCCGCCGCCCGGACCTGCGGGGATAGATATGGAGGCACTCCGAGGCATGCGGGCTCATCGACGAAGCCGTCCACGATGACCGCCCGAAGCTCCCTGCTCATAGGTCCGCCAAGGCCGCCGTTCTATATCTAAGATGCTTGGCAGCGCCTCATCATCCAGGGGCCGGCCGGGCCCTCTCAACGGGCTCACGAGATGCCCGGTCCTAAAGAGGGGCCTATACCATTGAATAATGAGGATGATGAACGGAATTCGTAGGGGAGAAGGGATTTCGTTATCGCTACAGCGTCAGTTCACTGTCCTTGTCCCCCAACGGTTAAATAATGAAATCGTAAGTTTCGGAAGGTCCCGGCAGAGAGAACATTTGTCCCCGGGGTCGCGGAGTAATGCTCATGAAGCCCGTCGATAAGACATCCGAGGAGGAAATGCTGAAGAAAGCATATGAGCCCGCCAGGCTGGCCATGGTCTATCACCCCTTCTACGAGGGAAAGATCGAGATAACGGCCAAGTGCCCGGTGCGCAACCTCAACGATTTCGCCATCTGGTACACCCCAGGAGTGGCGGAGCCGTGCAAGGACATACAGAAGAACCCCGACAGGGTATATGACCACACCAGCAAGGGCAACATGGTGGCCGTCATCTCCGACGGCACCAGGGTGTTGGGGCTGGGGGACATCGGACCCGAGGCCGGCCTGCCGGTCATGGAGGGAAAGGCGCTCCTGTTCAAGTACCTGGGCGGCGTGGACGCCGTGCCCATCTGCCTGGCCACCAAGGACACCGAGGAGATCATCAGGACCGTGAAGGTCCTGGCCCCCTCGTTCGGCGGCATCAACCTGGAGGACATCTCCAACCCCAAGTGCTTCGAGATCCTGGACCGCCTGCGGGCGGAGATGGACATCCCGGTGTGGCACGATGATCAGCAGGGCACGGCCACCATCGTGACGGCCGGGGCGATCAACGCCCACAAGGTCGTGGGAAAGAAGATATCGGAGTCCAAGGTCGCCATGGTGGGGGCCGGCGCGGCCAACATCGCCATCTCCCGCGTCATGGTGGCGGCAGGGTTCAACCTCAAGAACATCATCATGGTGGACTCCAAGGGAACGCTCCACCGCGGCAGGGACGACATCAAGGGCCACCACGCCGAGAAGTGGTTCATGTGCGAGAACTCCAACGCCGAGGGCGTGGTCGGAGGCATCGAGGAAGCCATGAAGGGCGCCGACATCTTGGTCGCCGCCTCCCGGCCCGGACCCGGCGTGATCAAGAAGGAGTGGGTCGCCGGCATGGCCAACGACGCCATCGTCTTCGCCACCGCCAACCCCATCCCCGAGATCTGGCCCTGGGAGGCCAAGGAGGGCGGGGCCAGGATCGTCGCCACCGGCCGCTCCGACTTCCCCAACCAGGTCAACAACTCCCTGGGCTTCCCCGGCATCTTCCGCGGCGCCCTGGACGTCCGCGCCAGGACCATCACCGACGAGATGTGCATCGCCGCGGCCCACGCCATCGCCGACACCGCCGAGGACCGCGGGCTGTCAGAGACGTACATCGTCCCGGACATGGACGATCCCGATATATTCGTCCGTGAGGCCGTGGCCGTCGGCATGAAGGCCATTGAGACTGGCATCGCCCGGGTGACCATGAGCCGGGAGGAGCTGGAGCGCCGCGCCCGGACCGCCATAGCGCGGGCCAGGGGGCAGACCAAGCTGCTCATGGACCAGGGATACATCCGGAACCCGCCGGAGTGAGCACAAACCTCTTTCTCCCTTTTCCTTATTATTGTTCGTTCGGGTGATGGAATGAAGTTCTCCCAGGCGCGCCCCGGCCGTGTCTTCGTGCTGCGGCTGGAGCAGGGCGAGGTGGTGCACGAGGTCATCGAGAGCTTCGCCGCCGAGCAGGGCATCCGGTGCGCGGCGCTCGTCATGCTGGGCGCCGCCGACGAGGGCAGCCGGATCACCGCCGGGCCGGAGGGCGGGGGCACCCGTCCGATAGTTCCCATGATACACCGACTGGCGGGCGTGCACGAGCTCACCGGGGTGGGGACGATCTTCCCTGACGAGGAGGGCCGGCCGTCCCTGCATTCCCACGTGGCCGTCGGCCGCCAGGGCGGGGGAGCGGCAGGCTGCATCCGCGCCGGCGTGGTGGTATGGACCATCCTGGAGGTCGTCCTTCTGGAGCTGGACGACTGCACCGCTCGGCGGGAGAGGGACGCGCCCTCGGGCTTCGAGCTGCTAGAACCCTGAGGAGCGCTCACGCCGCCCGCACGATATCGGCCATGGGCCATATGGTCGCGCGAGCTGGCTCCAGTGCGTTAAGGATGCGCCAAGCTGACGCGCCGATG
>DAGU01000059.1:30892-34631 GCA_002498285.1 Methanomassiliicoccus sp. UBA386
GATTCCTCGAACTTGTCGATCAGGCCCTCCGTGTCGTCCATGATGCCGGTGACCTCGATGATCTTGAGGCCGAAGGCAAAGGGCTTGACGTTCATGGTGGCCACCTCGACGCCGGCGGGGACGCTCTTGGGTATCTGGGCCATGACCTCCTCGACCGGAACCTCGGGACTCTCTGGAACGACGTTGTAGACAGCGGCTACCCTTCCCATGCGAACACCTTCACGGTCCCGAGAACCCGCACTTGGTGCAGGTGTAGGGGATGCTCTGATCGCGGCAGTTGGGGCAGCGTCCGATCTCTTCCTCTCCACAGTTGGGGCATTTGAAGAACGCCATTCCGTCTCCCTTGCCGAGACGGACTCCGCATGAGCTGCAGGCTTTTTCATAATCCATGATGATCACCGAATGTGAGCCGATGAAGTTTTGTTTATGTATTTAATCCCTCTTCTGAACCGAGGTCAACCAACCTTTCCTGTAGAAGTATAGCAGCATCACGGCCGACACCAGGATCATGAGCAGCAGCGCCAGCGGGTATCCCAGGGGATGGCTCCGTTCGGGCATGTGCTCGAAGTTCATGCCGAAGATGCCGGCTATGAGCGCCAGGGGCGCGAACACCACCGAGAAGATGGTCAGCACCTTCACGATGTGGTTCAGCTGCTGGCTGACGCTGTTCGAGTACAGGTCGATCAGCTGAGGGATGATCTGGTACAGCGAGTCGATCTCATGGAGCAGCAGGTCGAAGCTGCTGAACAGCTCGGCGAAGTATGGCCGGTCGCTGTCCTGGATGACCGCGGTGGGCCTTTCCGACAGGGACTCCGAGGCCTCCCTGAGGTGCCATATCGCCCTCCACATGGAGCTCACCCGGTCCCTCATGCGCCCGACCTCATCCAGCTCTCTGCGGTCGGGGGAATCCATGATGCGGACCTCTAGCCTGCCGATGTCCTCCGACAGCTCCTCCACTCGGTCGAAGAACTCTCCCGCGGTGGCGTTCAGCATGGAATACAGCAGGAACCCCGGCCCGCTCTTCCTTAGCCGGGACCTCTCGTTCCTCAGGCGCTCGACGACCTCCTCATAGTGCCCCTCGTCGTCCTGGACCGATACCAGGAAGTCTGGCCCCAGCAGATAGTAGGCCGGCAGGGACCTCATCTCGCCGTTCGCGCTGTCAGCCGTGGACCAGGTGAGGAGGACCACGCCCCCCAGGTCCTCCATGCGCGCCCTACCATGGGAATAACCGATCACCGTGCCCATCTCGTAAGGGTCGACCTCCACCCGGCTGCCGATGAGCTCCGGGAGCCCGTTGTCCAGTTCCCCGTCTACGCTTATCCATGCCACCTTGCGCCGGCCGATGGCCTCCAGCGCCTCCTCTACTGACGCCTCGTAGCGATCGAACTCGTCCTCATCGTAGGAGCATACCCTGGCCACATGCCCGTTCGGCTGAGCGCCGCTCACACCAAGAATAGGGGCGCGGGGGATAGACATAGCTTTGCCGGCCACGCCGGCATGGCGATGGCGGCAGGGCGGCCGCGGGCCGCCGAACAACAAGGACGACAGCGCCCGTGCGTCCTACGCTACGATAACCTGCTTGAAATGTATATATTGCAAGGGCGCCTACTGAAGGACGGTTCCGGCGGCCGGCCGGGGACGGGTTCCGTAGCTAGTTCCATCGCGGTCGGGAATGCTTATATACTTTGAGTCTTTACATGCCCCTCTGCAATGCCGGTTAGCTTGCCAAGGGCTCGTAGCTCAGCTAGGTAGGACAGCACTGCCTCGTGCATCTGTCCCTAGAAAGAGCATCTGGCTTTTAACCAGGTGGTCCGGGGTTCGAAAAGGGTACGGCCTTCCCGTGCTCTCCGAAAATCCCCGCGAGCCCGCTCTGACATTTAAGGAGAAGGACGGATGGAAGGCACAATGGTCGGGAAGCCAACGGGGTGGTCTTTTATAACTTTGGCGCAGTCCGAGGAGTGTCCATTGCAAAGTATCGAGGTGATTTGAGGTGGCCGAATCTGATTTCAACGTTTTAACGCACACGCTCGTCCCGGAACATCATCTGATGTCCGAGGAGGAGGCCCAGCAGAAGTTGTCCGAGCTTAAGATTACCAGGGACCAACTTCCAAAGATCAGGAAGGGGGACGCCTGCATCAAGCTGCTGGAGATGGTCCACGGCCCGATACCAGAGGGGCGGATCATCCGGATCGTTCGCAAGAGCGATACCGCCGAATCGTTCGAGGTATATCGCCTGGTAGTTAAGGATGTAAAGGGGTGAAAAACGCTTGCGGGACCTAATCAATCTGTATTTCAAGGAGAGCAGCATCGTAAACCATCACATTTCCAGTTACAACGATTTCCTATCAACCCTGGACAATCCCAACAGCAGGATGCAGAAGATCGTGGACAACCTGCGCGTCTCCGCGGATGACACCGAGCGAGGGGTCATCAGCCTGGACCCCAATCGTACCAACGGCCGCATCATCAAGATCCGCGTGGGCCGCAGGAGGGACGAGAAGACGGGGCTGATCGATCCCCAGGCCCGCCCCACCATCCGCGTCGGCACTCCCGTGGTACGGGAGGCCAACGGGGCCACCCACAGCCTCACCCCCATGGAGGCCAGGCTGAGGAACCTGAACTACATGGCCCCCATAGAGCTGGACTTCACCATCATCGAGGACGGCATCGAGAAGGAGCCTGAGAAGGTCCACCTCGGCGACCTTCCCATCATGCTCCGCTCCAAGCGCTGCACCCTTCACAAGGAGAACATGGAGGAGGAGCGCGAGCTGTCCGACGAGGAGTACCGCCGGAAGCTCATGGAGGCCGGAGAGGACCCGGCCGATCCGGGCGGATACTTCATCACCGGCGGGACCGAGAGGGTGCTCATAACCCTCGAGGACCTGGCCCCCAACAGGGTGATGGTCGAGTTCAACGAGCGGTACGGCACCCAGCTGGAGGTGGCCAAGGTCTTCTCGCAGAAGGAGGGCTACCGCGCCCTTACCCTGGTGGAGAAGAAGAAGGACAGCATCCTCATGGTGACCGTTCCCGCCGCCACCGGGCAGATCCCGCTGGTGGCGCTCATGAAGGCCCTGGGGATGGACGAGGACAAGGACATCTACGATGCCATCGTGAGCGTCCCGGAGATGGCCAACATCGTGTACGCCAACATCGAGGAGTGCCACGACAAGAAGCTGTACCCTCCAAACGGCATCTTCACCACCGAGGACGCCATCACATACCTGGAGCGCAAGTTCGCCACCGGGCAGGCCAAGGAGTACAGGGAGAAGAAGGTGGAGTCGATCATCGACCGCTCCCTGCTTCCCCACCTGGGCGACACCAAGGAGGACCGCATCAAGAAGGCCCACTTCCTGGGCAGGATCGCCCGCAACGTCCTGGAGCTCAGCATCGGGATGAGGAAGGAGGACGACAAGGACCACTACGCCAACAAGCGCCTCAAGCTGTCCGGGGACCTCATGGAGGACCTCTTCAGGGTGGCCTTCACCCAGGTCATGAAGGACCTCAAGTATCAGCTGGAGAAGACCTTCGCCAAGAGGAAGGACCTGCGCGTGGGCTCGTCCATCAGGCCGGACCTGCTCACTCACCGCCTGCTGCACGCCCTCTCCACTGGCAATTGGGTGGGAGGACGCGCCGGCGTCTCTCAGCTTCTGGACCGCACCTCCAACATGAGCACGCTGTCCCACCTGAGAAGGATCACCTCCTCTCTTACAAGATCGCAGCCTCACTTCGAGGCCCGTGA
>DAGU01000059.1:34750-37427 GCA_002498285.1 Methanomassiliicoccus sp. UBA386
CAGTGGGGCCGATTGTGCCCGAACGAGACCCCCGAGGGTCAGAACTGCGGACTGGTCAAGAACGCGGCGCTGATAATCGACGTGTCGGAAGGCTTCCGCGAGGAGGACGTCCACTGGATCCTCCGCGACCGCGGCGTCACGGAGGTGCGGGCGGACGACGTCCGCAGCGGCGCCAAGGTGTACGTCAACGGGGACCTGGTGGGGCAGATCGAAAACCCCCGGCTGCTGGTGTCGGAGATCCGCGCCGGCCGGCGCCAGGGGCTGCTGTCCACCGAGATCAACATCCGCTACGACGACGAGATGAACGAGGTCATCATCAACTGCGATGAGGGCCGTCTCCGCCGCCCTGTCCTCATCGTGCAGGAGGGGAGGACCATCCTCACCCACAAGCACATCGAGGAGATCAGGGGGGGCAAGCTCCACTGGTCCGACCTCCTCCGCGAGGGCGCCATGGAATGGATCGACGCCGAGGAGGAGGAGGACGCCTATGTGGCGGTGTCGCCGTACGAGCCGCCGGAGCGGTGCCCTCACTGCAAGAAGGCCATATCCCCCACTGACGTGGACTGGCTGAACCCCGGCTCGGAGTCGTCCGACGCGGTGCTGCAGTGCAAGCACTGCCAGGGAGAGATGAGCGTTCCGACGCTCATCACCGCGGAGCACACCCATCTCGAGGTCGACCCCATGTGCATCCTGGGCGTGGCGGCCGCCATGGTGCCGTACCCCGAGCACGACTCGTCCCCGCGTGTGACGATGGGCTCGGGCATGGCCAAGCAGTCCCTGGGCCTCAGCACCACCAACTACCGCAAGCGGCCGGACACCCGCGGCCACCTGCTGCACTACCCCCAGAAGCCGATGGTGCAGACCAAGCCCATGGACTTCATATCCTTCAACGAGAGGCCGGCCGGACAGAACTTCGTGGTCGCGGTGCTCTCCTATCACGGATACAACATGGAGGACGCACTTGTCCTGAACAAGGCGTCGGTGGAGCGCGGTCTGGGGCGGTCCACCTTCCTGCGGACGTATCGTGCGGAGGAGCGCCGCTACCCCGGCGGACAGGAGGACCACTTCGAGATACCCTCCCCCGATGTCCGAGGGGCCCGCGCTGACCAGGCCTACAGCAACCTGGGCGAGGACGGCCTGATCTCCCCGGAGACCTGGGTCTCGGGCGGAGACGTGCTGGTCGGTAAGACCTCTCCCCCCAGGTTCCTGGAGGAGGAGACCGACTTCCTCACCCCGCAGAAGAGGAGGGAGACCTCCGTGACCATTCGTCCGGGCGAGAGCGGGTACGTCGACTCGGTCATGCTCACCGAATCGGAGAACGGCTCCCGCCTCGTCAAGGTCAAAGTGCGCGACGAGAGGATACCGGAGCTGGGCGACAAGTTCGCGTCCAGGCACGGCCAGAAAGGCGTCATCGGCCTGATCGTTCCCCAGGAGGACATGCCCTTCACCGTGGACGGCGTGACGCCGGACCTCGTGATCAACCCGCACGCCATCCCTTCGCGTATGACCATCGCCCACGTGCTGGAGATGATCGGCGGAAAGGTCGGCGCCATGGAGGCAAGGGCCATCGACGGCACCTCCTTCTCCGGCGAGAGGGAGGAGGCGCTCCGCGAGTCCCTGGTGCAGAACGGCTTCCGCCACACCGGCAAGGAGGTCATGTACGACGGGCGCTCGGGCAAGAAGATCGAGGCCAACATCTTCACCGGTGTGATCTACTATCAGAAGCTGCACCACATGGTGGCGGGCAAGATGCACGTGCGTTCCCGCGGTCCGGTGCAGATCCTTACCAGGCAGCCCACCGAGGGCCGTTCCAGACAGGGCGGTCTGAGGTTCGGTGAGATGGAGAGGGACTGCCTGATCGGCCACGGGGCGGCCATGGTCATCAAGGACCGCCTGCTGGACGAATCGGACGGCACCTACCTGCATGTGTGCGGACAGCCCAACTGCGGACACATCGCCATGATGGACCGCCGGGGAGCGATCCGCTGCACCGTGTGCGGCAACAACACCAACGTGCACCTCGTGCAGACCTCATACGCGTTCAAACTGCTTCTGGACGAGCTGCTCTCACTTGGAGTCGTAATGCGTCTTCAGCTGGAGGACCTAAGATGATGCGAGGAGTTTCAAAAAGGATAGGGTCGATAAGGTTCGCCGCCCTCTCCCCCGACGAGGTCAGGCGCATGTCGGCCACCAAGGTCATCACCGCCGACACCTACGACGACGATGGGTTCCCCATCGACCTGGGGCTAATGGACCCCCATCTCGGCGTCATCGAACCGGGGCTGCGCTGCAAGACCTGCGGCAACAAGGTGGACGAGTGCCCCGGCCACTTCGGGCACATCGACCTGGCCATGCCGGTCATCCACGTCGGCCTGGTGAAGGAGATCAAGAAGCTGTTGCAGTCCACCTGCCGCTCCTGCGGCCGCCTGCTGATGACCCGCGAGGAAGCCGCCGAGGCGTCCAAGGCCATGGATGCCGTGGAGGACCTGGGCGGGGACTACATCGACTACCGCCTGATGGCCAAGGAGGCCGCCAAGGGCGCGTCCAAGAAGGAGTTCTGCCCCCACTGCGGGCAGCCCCAGGAGAAGATCACCCTGGACAAGCCGACCACCTTCCGCGAGAACGGCCATAAGCTCACGCCGAAGGAGGTAAGGGAGCGTCTGGAGCGCATTCCCGA
>DAGU01000059.1:37687-37807 GCA_002498285.1 Methanomassiliicoccus sp. UBA386
CGAGGATGACCTGACCCACAAGCTGGTCGACGTGCTGAGGATCAACCAGCGTCTGCGCGAGAACCGCGACGCGGGCGCTCCGCAGCTGATCGTCGAGGACCTGTGGGAGCTGCTGCAGTA
>DAGU01000010.1:0-235 GCA_002498285.1 Methanomassiliicoccus sp. UBA386
TCGTTGGCATCGAGCCATCGGCGGGCCGCGATCAAGCCCAACGTCTGGCTGGGAGGTTCGCGCGTCCGTTTTTCGATGGCGTAACAGATAGTTACTAATATGCAATATATGCATATGGTGATAACGGTGACAATGGTGAGATATACCCCTGCCAACTACGACCCTGAATATGCATGGTTGAAGAACGAGCGCGTCCCCAGGATGCCCTCGGGAACGCGAGGCCCCATCCTTCGCC
>DAGU01000010.1:350-872 GCA_002498285.1 Methanomassiliicoccus sp. UBA386
CGGCGGCATGGGGCCATCGGGACCGCGACGGGCCTTTTCATCGGGATGTCCCTGGCCCTCGCGGGAGGCCTTTGGGCCTTGGCCATTGTGGGATTTCCTCTTTCCATACCTCTGTTCTGTTCTCTCCTTCTGACCCTGGCGGGCGTAGTCTTTATCATTAGAGTGATCATCCATGAGGGAGCATCAGCGAGCCGGAGGAATTACATTGACGGACGTGACGATTAGGGGCATCGATGGGGAGGTCTATTCCGAGTTCGCCGCGGAGGCCAAGAAGCGGGGCCTCCCGATAGGGGAGCTCACCACCGAGGCCATGCGCTCGTTCCTGGAGGCCGCTGGCACGCCGGTGTACACCATCGGCGATCTTGACATGCTCGTCGTGTCCAAGACCGATCTGGAGTCCATCGAGGGGATGGTGGTGCTGAACAACATCGACCTCCTGGAGTTCTCGGACGACGTCGACTGGCCCACCTTCAGCGCCCGCGTCAAGATGATAAGCAATGTAGACCTTCTGCGCATCCCTCG
>DAGU01000010.1:1062-2866 GCA_002498285.1 Methanomassiliicoccus sp. UBA386
ACGCCAAGGCGTGAGGCGCGCTTTCCCGTCGACCGTCCCCGTGCTCACGGCAATCTTAATCTCCCTCCAGCTCATAGACGTGCAACGTCCTGGAATCCGAGGGGGCAATCGCTTCGTCCCATTCCTTGATCGTATTGCAGGCGGACAGTGTCTGGAGGTCCCATCATGAGCTACACCGGCAAGGCTATTCGTCTTGAGAGGATAATCGACCGCAGGACCGGAAGGACGGTCATCGTGCCCATGGACCACGGGATGAGCCTGGGGCCGATCAAGGGCCTGGTGGACATGAGCGAAACGGTGGACCGCATCGCCGAGGGCGGAGCCAACGCCGTCCTGGGCCACATCGGGCTGCCGCTGTACGGCCACCGCCGATACGGAAGGGACATCGGCCTCATCCTGCATCTTTCCGCCTCGACCTCGCTGGCGCCCGATCCGGACAACAAGGTCCTCATCACGCCGGTGGAGGACGCCATCCGCATGGGCGCCGATGCCGTATCGGTGCACATCAACATCGGGGCGGCCACCGAGAGCGAGATGCTGAGCAACCTGGGAATGGTCTCGAGCCGGTGCCGGGAATGGGGAATGCCGCTGCTGGCCATGATGTATCCCCGCGGCGCCAAGGCGCTGCCCGAGAACCTGAAGGAGAACATCAAGATCGCCTCCCGGGCCGCCGCCGAGGCGGGCGTGGACATCGTTAAGACGTCGTACACGGGCGACATCGATTCCTTCCGCGAGGTGACGAGGGGCTGCCCCGTCCCCGTGGTGGTGGCGGGAGGCCCGCGCATGTCCACTCCCCGAGAGCTGCTGCAGATGGTCTACGAGTCCATAGAGGCCGGGGCGGCGGGCGTGGCAATGGGCCGGAACGTGTTCCAGGCAGAGGACGTGTGTTCTATGGTGAGGGCCATCGCGCTCGTCGTGCACGAGCGCTACAACGCCGACGAGGCGCTGAAGGAGCTTGAAAGGCCCCACTGACCTCATCGAAACCACCCGCCGCAGATTTGGCGCTTTATGATATCATTCATGCCATATTGTTCGAGAATGGCCGCTTGGAACGCGTTTATCGTGGGCAAACCTTTTGACGGCGACGCTTGCAACCATGCTGCGGTAATACTATGGCTAAGATAGAGTGTCCAATCTGTGATAGGGACGTGATCTCCCCGGACGCCATCGGACTGGGGGACTCGTTCAAACGGCACCTCATGGACGTGCACCGCATGACCGCCCTGGCGAGCATCGACATGAACGAAGGTGTAATACTGGCCCAGGGGGCCGGCGGCAGGATCACGGATATCCACAGGGGAGAATCCGAGATCGAGAGAGAGCACGAGTCCCGCATATGGCCGGCAGGGTCTGCCAGGTCTTCCCTCAGGGTGGTGGACGAGCATCTGCCCAGGGAAGAGGCGGAGGTCACGACCACTGTGGCCTACGAGACGGAGGCGAAGCGCCCGGGAGAGGCCGTCACCAGGGGCGTCCCCGCGTTCGCCATCAAGTGTCCGTTCTGCAGCAGCGTGTTCCGCGCCGATGATGACGAGGAGCTCGGAAGAGACCTCAGGGAGCACTGGGGCGACGACCATCAGATCCGCCGTACGATAAGGGCGGAGCTGGGCATGTCGAGGTCCCGCTAGGCTCGGGCACCGGGGGCATCGCCCCCTTAAACCTGGCCAGGTGGCGATGCATCGCCCTTTCCTTACCGGCGGCCGACTGAAGCGAGGCCTCGTCCCTCGTTCCTGCGGTCACCAGCACCACCACCTGCCCCGCCCTCGACCGGCCGGTGCGCCCACGCCGCTGTATGCTCCGGATCTCC
>DAGU01000019.1:0-3766 GCA_002498285.1 Methanomassiliicoccus sp. UBA386
GCTCGGGAGGGTGCCGGCGCACCCTCCGCGATATTCCGTCACTTCTTGAACCCGCGTATGGCATCGACCATGCGGCGGTACACATCGTCGATGCTGCCACGTCCATCAACCGTGACCAAGATGCCGCGCTTTTCATAGAGGTCGGTCAGGGGTTGGGTCTTTTCGTGGTACACGGCCAGTCTGTTCCGGACGGTCTCCTCGGAATCGTCGGACCTCTGGTAAAGCTCCCCGCCGCACTTGTCGCACACGCCCGGGGTCTTGGGAGGCCTTGCGACCAGGTGGTAGACCTCACCGCACTGCCGGCAGCTGCGCCGCTTGGCGATGCGGTCGACGATCATGTTCTCATCCACGTCCAGCTCCACCGCCATGTTCACCTCGGTGATGGCGTCGAGCATCCTGGCCTGTTCCAGGTTGCGAGGGAAACCGTCCAGCAGGAAACCTCCCCGCAGGCCGTCCAGCTTCTCCTTTATGAGGCCGATGACCAACTTATCTGGCACCAGCTTGCCGGCGTCCATGTATCCCTTGGCTTCCACGCCCAGGGGCGTGTTCTCCCTGACCGCCTGGCGAAGAAGATCGCCGGTGGAGATAAGGGTAAGATCAAGCTCCTTGCACAGCCTCTTGGCCTGGGTCCCCTTTCCCGAACCGGGGGCCCCCAGAAGTACGATCCTGGCATCCATGAACGTTTGAATATACTACACATTTATGTTCTTTTACATGGGCCACGTTTTTTATGCGCCTCCCGCGCTCCTCCCACCGGAGCGTGGAAAGAGTTGGTCGCCAGAGAGGAGATAGGCCTTCGGGCCCTCCAGACCGAAGATGTCTGGCTCATGTACAGGTGGTATAACGACCCCCGGGTCATGGAGGATATGATGCCCCCCCAGGAACTGTTCGCCCCCTCCATGGAGGAGGTGAGACGCGCCGTCGAGCGGGCGGTGGCCTCGTCCATCGAGCGGTGTTTCCTTATACACGACGCGGCCGGAAGGGCGCTGGGGTTCGCGTCATTCACTTCCATCGACCTGCGGGCAGCCTCAGCCCAGCTGACAGTGGTCATTGGAGAGAGCGAAGAGTGGGGCAAGGGTCTGGGAAAGGAGACGACGGAGCGCATGGTGAGATACGCCTTCAGCGTGCTGAACCTCCATCGCGTCCATGTACGGGTGGCGGAACACAATGCCCGAGCGATCGCATGCTTTGAGGCCTGCGGTTTCGTCCACGAGGGAACGTTGCGTGACGACCATTATCACGGTGGTAGGTACCGCGCCAGCCATGTCATGAGCGTGCTGAGGGATGAGGGCTCGATATGATCGAAGGCGAACTGGTGCGATTGAGGGCGTTGGAGCGCTCCGACCTGCCCGCAGTGGTGCGATGGATGAACGACCCCGAGGTTACGAGGTACTTACTATCCGCGCCACTGTATGGCCTGGAGGAGATGGATCAGTGGTACAACGAACGCCGCGGCACCGACGACAGGGTCCTGGCAATGATGGACCGGGATGACGAGCTCATCGGCTACTGCGGCATCAGCCGGCTGGAGTGGGAGGAACGCCGGTGCAACCTGTGGCTGATAATCGGGGAGCGGGACGCCTGGGGCCATGGCTACGGCGCCGATACGGTGAGAACGATGCTCCGGTACCTCTTCGACGAGGAGAACCTCAACCGCGTTTACCTGACCGTGGACGAGGAGAACCTTCGCGCCATATGTCTGTACGAGCGCTGCGGCTTCCGGCGGGAAGGCGTACTAAAAAGCGCGCGGTTCAAGAACGGACGCTACCGGGACGACGTGATGATGGCGGTTCTCAAGCGCGACTGGAGCGCTGGGACATAGCCCCCTCGTACGTTGCCAGAACGTCCTTGACGATGGCATCCGCGGAGTGGTGGCATCTAACATAGTCCCGACCCTTCAGTCCCCGCTCCTTCATGGCTGGGAGGTTGCCGACGCAGTCGCGCACTGCCTGCTTCAGCGCCTCGGCGTCTGGAGCGATGACCACCTCGGGGCATCCGGGGTAATAGTGGCGATACTCCTCATCGAAGGTGGAGATGGCCACCTTGCCCATGGCCATGGCCTCGAAGGACGCCACCCCGATGATGCTGGGAAGCCTCTCGGTCGGAGCGATGACCTGATCTATGAGGATGTGGGACCGGAAAAGCTCCTCCATTGCCCGGGGGTGGGGCACGCGGTCCAGGATGGCATACTCGAAATCGAGGCCTTCCTGCTCCAGCTCCTTCAGGCACCTCTCGATGAGATCGGTCCCCTTGGCCCTCCGGTTGGTGGCCATGTGAAGCACCCTGGGGCGCGCATCCAAATCGAAGCGATAAGGATGCTCTCCTACCGGGTTGGGGACGTACTTCGCCCCGGGATGCCAATTCAGCAGATCGGGCCGGGAGACCAGCTTTCGGTCGGCTAGGAACTGGTATCGCATGCCGTACCCGTCTCGGGTTTCGCTTCCATGGTAGTGCACGATCATCGGTTTGCGTAGAAGGAGCTTGATGGCCACGGCATCGAAGCGCTTCCAATATATCCCGCCGTGCAGGTGGACAACGTCGAAGTCTCTGGCATAGCGCAGTATGGCCCGGGCGTTCCTGAGGTCGGCGGCCAAGCTCTCGTGGGTATAGTAGAACTCCACGTCGTGCGGCTCGTTGAGGGTGTTGAACCAGGTCTCCATCACAACGGCATGATGGCCAAGCCGCCTCTGGGCCTGGGCTAGCTGATTGGCCACCCCGGCCTGGTTCTCCATGTGGAGTATGTTCATCTCGCTGGCATACAACCAATGCTCTCTAGAAAAGGATTGGCCCCTCGGAGAAGGTGTCGTCTATCTGACAACTTGCCTGGCCCGTTGACTGCAACCGGTCACGAGGATTAACATAGGGACTTTCAGTTCAAGGGAGAGACGAGAACATGAGGTTCGAGGAGTTCAACAAGGAGGCCGAATTGCGGGCGACGGTGCGCGAGAAGGAGTACGCGATAGCCAAGGTGCGCTCGGTCCCCAAGATGGGGCCGAAGATCTTCGCGGTGATGACCGACGGCCATGAGATCAGCGTGGTGGCCGAGGCCGATCATGAACTAGACGTTCTGGAGGAGGAGAAGCCATTGCGCATAATATCCTTCGAAACGGCCATGCCGTTCGATCTCATCGGCTTCCTTGCGTACATAACCAAGCTGCTGGCCGATCATAACATCTCGCTGTTCGCCATATCGGCGTTCTCCACCGACCACATCCTGATGAAGGAGATGTTCTTGGAGAAGGCGGTGCAGGTGCTTCGCGACGCCAATGTCAAGGTGGAATAGAAGTAAAGAGAATAGGATAGAGGTTTGGGCCTAGTGGCTCGTTGGTACGAGCTCAGACCATCCTGCGGCCACCGTCCCAGGTGGGGCTCTCGTTCCAGACGCAGTCCGGGGTCAGAAGCCACAATCCCTTTAGGTCGAACTTCATCTGGGCAAAGGCCCCCTTCATCTGGTCGAACACCGGACCCGAGGTGACGTGGTCCTTGACCTTGCATCTGATCTCGTAGGACTGCGGCCCCTTGCTGACCAGCACTGATGCCCTGGTGCCCTCGCTCTGAGCCAGCCTGAGGTTCTCTCCACTGGCCTTCATGAAGATCTCACCTATGAAGATGGTCTCAGGGTCCAGGGTCCCAGCCCCGCCCACGTTGATCAGGTGCACATCTCCGTTCCTCGATCTGGTCCCCAAAATCTTCGAGGAGCTCTTGTCGTTAATGAGCTCCAATACATCCTTCGGAAGAGCTACCATGTTTCTACCTCCTGTTAATA
>DAGU01000019.1:4099-5373 GCA_002498285.1 Methanomassiliicoccus sp. UBA386
ATCGTAGGTACTGATAACTATTCCACCAGCATGGCGGACCTATACACCTATGGGTTCGATGCATCCATCCATCATGTGACGCCAGAGGTGGTGGTGCAGCCGCGCACCCCTCAGCAGGTGGCCGACCTTGTGACGCTGGCCAACCGCCTGCGCATTCCCGTGGTGCCCCGCGGCGCCGGCACCGGCCTGTGTGGCGGGGCGGTCCCGCTGGAGAGAGGCATGGTCATCGACCTAAGCCGCATGAACAAGATCAAGGAGGTCAGGGTGGAGGACCTCTACTGCGTGTGTGAGCCAGGTGTCGTGTACGACGACCTGCAAAGAGCCTTGGGCAAGTACAAGTTCTCCTTCCCGCCTGCTCCGGGCAGCGCCGAGGCGGCCACCATCGGGGGCATGGTGGCGACAAATGCCTCGGGGATGAGGGCCATCAAGTATGGCGGAACGCGCGACTACGTCCTCGGCCTGAAGGTCGTGCTCCCCACCGGCGAGCTCATCGAGGTGGGCACCAGGACCCTAAAGAACGCTTCTGGCTACCAGCTGGAAAGGCTGTTCGTGGGCAGCGAGGGAACCCTGGGCATCATCGTGGAGGTCACACTGCGGATCGTCCCCAAGCCCAAGAAGACGGCCATGATCCTGGCCGGTTTCGATACCCTTGAAAAGGCCGGGAAGTGCGTGTCTGCCCTCATCGCCAAGCCCCTGCTCCCATCGGCAGTGGAGATCATGGACTCGACGTGCATCAAGGCCGTCAACCAGGTGGTCAACGCCGGACTGCCGGACGTCGAGGCGCTTTGCATGATAGAGGTGGACGGCCACCCGTACATCGTGGCCGAGGAACTGAAAGAGGTCGTAAAGGTGTGCGAGAGCATAGGTGCGGTGGGCCTTCAGCAATCGGACGACCCTGCCCAGATGGCGAAGTGGACCGCATCCCGCAAGAGCGTCATGGCGTCCCTGTCCCGCCTTTACTCCAATCTATGCTCCGTCTCCCTGGCCGATGATATGGCGGTCCCCATCTCCAAGATCCCCGACGCCGTGGTGGCCTTCGGACAGATCGCCAAGAAGTACAACGTCATCGTCGGCACCTACGGACATGCGGCCGATGGCAACCTGCACACCAAGATGCTCCTCGATCCCGAGTCTGAGGAGTCCTGGATGAACGGGGAGAAGGCGGTGGAGGAGATCTTCGACGTCTCCATAAAGCTCGGCGGGACGGTCACGGGCGAGCACGGAGTGGGCATATCCAAGGCGCCCTACTTCCAGAAGGAGCGCGCCACCATGCT
>DAGU01000019.1:5562-13071 GCA_002498285.1 Methanomassiliicoccus sp. UBA386
TGCAGGCCTGGGAGGGCAGCATCATCACGCACCTGCGGTATCCGTGCGACGGCTACTGCGACAGGGGATGAGCTTCACAGGTTTCCGGTTAAGATCAACGCTGCCATGACCAGCGCCGCTCCGAACGCCGCCATGTAGGCGGGTACGCTCCACCGCAGGACCTTGGAGCCATCCAGTGGAGGAATGGGCAGCAGGTTGAACGCGGCCAGTAGGAAGTTCACCGAGCCTATGATGTAGAACGCCGTGGACAGCAGATCCGAGCCGGTGACGAAGTACAGCGCGATGAACACCACGCCCAGTGCAAGGTTGATCGCAGGACCTGCCAGGCTGATGAGGCCGTTCTGCTTGCGCGAGATCATCCCCTGTATGTACACCGCGCCCGGCAGGGCGAAGATGAAGCCCAGGAAGGAAAAGAAGATAGCCATCAGAAGGCCGGACGGATGGGCCCGGAACTCCGCCCACGCCCCTGCCCGCTGGGCCACAAACTTATGGCCCAGCTCGTGGAGCATGAAGCCTGACAGGACGGCAATGAACGAGATGACAAGAGCGTACAATGCCGTTGGCAGATCGGCCCTTACCAGTCCTGCAAGGCCTCCAAGGAAGGTGATGGTGAAGGCTATGGTGAGCGCTCCCACCGCAATGAAGATGTTCCTTATCTCTGTCCGGCTGAACGCGATCCTGCCGTAGTTCTCGGGAACGTTGATGACGCCGTGATCTCGCATCCGCCACTTCCATGAGGCGCTTGCTCAAATAGTTTTTCTCCCGCCGGAGTCTCCAAAAGACATGGGGCGTAAGATGCTGGGTCTTCGGGATCGATGCGATAATCTAAGTACGCCCTCGCCATGGCCTTGGCGCCCATGGACCTCCCGATGTTCGTACTGAGCTTCTTCATCATTCTGGTAAGCTGCGAGCTGTTCACCAACGGGGTCGAATGGGTTGCGAGGAGGTTCAACCTCTCCAAGGGAGCAGTGGGCAGCGTCCTGGCCGCCGTGGGCACGGCGCTCCCGGAGACCATGGTGCCGCTGATCGCCATTCTTATTCTTCCGGCCTCGAGCGGCGTGGGCCAGGAGATAGGCGTAGGGGCTATCATGGGCTCCCCGTTCATGATCAGCACCCTGGCGCTGTTCGTGTGCGGCCTCTCGCTGCTGATCTTCCGGCGCCGCCGCGCGTCCCGGACCCTGGACCTCGACGGCCGCCTGGTAAGGCGTGATCTGAGCTTCTTTCTCCTGGCCTACTCCCTGGCGGCCGCCGCGGCCTTTCTGCCTGGCGAGATGCAATGGCCCCGGTACATCCTTGGCTTGGGACTTCTATTGCTCTATGGCGCCTACATCTGGCGGACCATGCGACAGGGCGGCGGCCCGGATGAGGGGGCGGAGCCGCTGTACTTTGAAAGGTCGCTTTGCTTCCTGTTGGGAGATGATGGCGAGGCGGAGCCGCGCACGGCCATCATGATGGGGCAGGTGCTCCTGGCTATCATTGGCATCGTGGCGGGAGCGGCGATCTTCGTCGACCAGATCCGGGAAATATCATTGGCCATTGGCGTCTCCCCGCTGGTCCTCTCGCTTCTCATAGCTCCCATGGCCACCGAGCTTCCGGAGATGTACAACTCCTTCACGTGGGTCAGGGGCGGGAAGGACGTGTACGCCATGGGCAACCTGACGGGCGCCATGGTGTTCCAGTCCTGCATCCCCGTCACGGTCGGCCTGCTGCTCACGCCATGGCATATCGACATCTGGGAGCCGCAGCAGGCGCTGCAGGCGGCCTCCATGGCGATCGCTCTACTATCGGCGGCGGTGCTGTACGTCAGCGCGTCGAGGAGGCCGATCGGCATGCCCAACCTTCTCCTGGGCGGCCTGTTGTACGGTGCGTTCATCGGTATCGTCCTTCTCATCGTTTGAAGGGTGAGAGGCAATATTTGAAATATGGAAGCCATTTTGACGTGATGCCCCGTTTCGAGCACGGCAAGGTCGGCTTCCATTGGTGCGATGGGTGCGGCACGGTCATACTTGGCGACAAATGCGACGTCTGCTCGTCAGGGGGGAGGCGCTTCGAGGTGTCGAAGCCAGGCGACCTCCGGCCGGCCATGGGGCGAACCATGCGCGTTCTGGCGTCGTTGTTCCAGCGGTATTTTGGTACTTCTCATTTTCTCAAGAACCGGCTGGTGTTCCTGAACAAGGTGGCGGGCGAAGACCGCACCGACGAAGTGGTGTTCCAGGGTCATGTCATCGCCACTCTCCGGTACGATCTCCGTGCCCGGGACTTCGCGCTCGATCTCAAGCTGGACGGGGCGAGGATGCTGGCCCCCCTGGCCTTCAAGGGCCTGGCGGTCATGGAGCGCGATACCGGCCACCTCAAGGGGAAGAACTTCCCGGGAAGCGCGTTCAAAGAGGTGAAGGGGCCGTTCAAGGCCGGGGACCCGTTGATCGTCGTGGCTGGCAGCCTGATATGCAGCGGGGTGGCCAAGGCCGACAGTGAGGGTTTCAACTCCTCGGAGCGTGCGGCCGGCATCCGGGACGTGGGCAAGGGCGCCATACCGGTGGCAAAGAGGAAGGCGTCCTGGACCGGCTTCGTCAATGCCAACGAGACGCACATCCGGGCCCTGGAATCGAAGGGCGTCTCGGACATACGTTCGTACGCCGGCAACAACAAGCTGCCCTTGACCCTCTCGTTCAGCGGAGGGAAGGACTCTCTGGCCTGCTACGGGCTCTTGTCCCGCGCCTCGCAGAGGTTCTCCATGATCTTCGTCAACACCGGGCTGGAGTTCCCGGAAACGGTCCGCTACGTCAAGGAGTTCGCCCGCGATGAGCGGCGAAAGCTCCTCGTGGCCGACGCCGGCTCGGCGTTCTGGGACAATGTAGACGACTTCGGGCCGCCGGCCAAGGACTTCCGGTGGTGCTGCAAGGTGTGCAAGCTGGCGCCTCTTACCGAACTGATCGAGAGGCGGTTCCCCGAAGGCACGATCACGGTAGAGGGCAACCGCGCCCTGGAGTCGTTCTCCCGCTCCAACATCGGCTTCGTGGAGCGGAATCCCTTCGTTCCCAATCAGATCGTTCTCAATCCCATCCGCGGATGGAGGGCCGTGGACGTCTGGGCCTACATCTGGTTCCGCGGGCTGAACCACAACCCGCTGTATGACGAGGACTACGAACGGATCGGCTGCTATCTCTGCCCTTCCTGCTTGGAATCGGAGTGGCGAACCACGTCGATCATCCACCCGAACCTCCATGAGCGGTGGGACAAGCATCTCCGTCAGTGGGCGGAGCGCTGCGGGACCGATGAGAGGTTCGTCGTACATGGGTTCTGGCGGTGGAAGGTGTTCCCTCCCAAGATGCGGCGCATGGCCGAGGAGATCGGAGTGGCGATGCCTCACATGCGCTCCGATACGCTGGAACTGAAGTGGGTGAAGGGCGTCTCCCCCTGCCTGGCCGGCGGCCACTCTGCCGAGGGGGTTCTGTTGGTCCCGCACAACAGGGACTTCTCCAGAGTGGTGGAGGCGCTCCGAACGGTGGGCAAGGTGAAGCATTCCAGTGAATACGAGATCGCCCTGGTCAAGGCGAAGGACTCGACGCTGAAGGTGTTTGGCGGGGGGCAGATCATGGCCACCGGGCCGACGCCCGAGAAGGCGCGTGACGTCTTCGAGGCCGGCGCCAAGGCGCTGCTGAGGGCCCAGCTCTGCACCCAGTGCGGCATCTGCCTTCGCAGCTGTCCCACCAAAGCGATACGCTTGGACGGCGGTATGGTCATCGATGAGGGGAAGTGCACCTCCTGTGGAAAATGCGCGGAGGCGTGCGTGGTGGCGCACTACTACGACAAGCTGGTGACCTAGATTTATATAGGGATAGGTTCTCCCAAAATCGGATGGAATACGGCTCCTTCATCGCCGCCGCCATTGGCTTCGCTCCGGCCATCGCCCTGATGCTGTGGACCCTGCAGCCGTACACCTACCCGAAGGTGGAGAGGCCCTACTTCAGCGATCCTACCCTTTTCGGCATGTTCGCCGGCGGGATCATCATCGGCGTCATCCTCCACGCCGTGGGGGTGATCTTCTCCGCCTACTATCTCTTCGTGGCGTTCCTGCTGGAGGAACTGATCAAGCTGCTGATCCTCAATCTTCCGCGATACCAGCGCAGGGCGGATGTGCCCTTCTACGGCTTCGGCCTGGGCGCCGGCATGGCCAGCGCCCTCGCCTACGGCGCCATAAACGCCACTCTGGCCAACACCAGCCCCGACGCACTCAGCATGGTCGTCATCATAGCGTATTCGATCATGCTCTCCCTGCTACACATCTCCACCGGGACCACCATCGGCATCGGCGTGGCGAGGGGGCAGCCGTTCGTCTTCTTCGGCCAGGCGGCGGTGGTGCATCTGGCCTTCGCACTGCTGCTTGTACCGTTCCAGCAGATCGCTGTGACTGGCGTGGACGCTCTGGCGTTCATCCTGTTCGCGGTCGCAGCGGCCTTCGTACTGACCTATTACTATCATCTGCACCGGCGCCTCCTCCCGGCGTATGTCAGGGAGGCCCTGAAGGAGCTTCAGAGGCAGAAGGAGCGTTCCAAGTCCGAAGGACAGGAGCAAGGAAAGGCCAAGAAGATACCGCGGACGAAACATTAATAGAATTGAAAGTATCTGAATAAAAAGGTGAAGTCGCGCAGGTCCGCTGGTAAGGCCATCATTGCCATTGCCGCCATCGTGGTGGCGTTCCTTCTTCTGATGACGCCGTCGGTGCAGAGCGTCCTGAAGGATATGATCACCTCCCCGTTCAGGCCGAGGTATCCCGAGGAGACGAGCTTCACTCTGGAGCGGACCCTTACCATCGACGCTAACGGCGGCACCGTGCAGAGCTTCACGATCGATATGCCGGAACCGATGAACATTGTCGAGAACGGTAAGCAACTGCAGGTCATACATTCCGTCGAGTACTCCGTCGACGTAGAACGTTCAACGAGATATGGCCACAATTGGACGGTATGGAGCTATGACACGCCCTTCTCCGGCAAACGCATCATGACCGCTACCTATGAGGTGACGGCAAGGACGGTCATTTGGAACATCGATCCTGCGGCCTCGGGCAACATATCCGACATTCCGATCGAGCTCGGGCAGCAGTACCTGAACAACGAATGGGTCATCTGGTCCAATGATCCTTACGAGCCGGAGTCGTCCAAGGCATCTCATCTATCCCAGCTGTCCAAGCTGTCCCAGGAGATTGTGGGGGACGAGGACAATGTCTATCTGGTCTTGAGAAGCATATATGACTGGATGAGGGACAATATCTCTTACTCCGCCTCATCCGGCCACCCGCAGAACGCCACGGAGACCATGAGCACAAGGAAGGGGGACTGCGATGACCAGTCCATCCTGTTCTGTTCCCTGGCCCGCGCGGCCGGGGTGCCGGCGTGGCTGCAGCTGGGGGCCATGTACGTGGGGATCGAGGGCCGGTGGGGAGGGCATGCCTGGCTGCAGGCCTATGTACCCCTGAAGGAAGGCGGCGGGGAGAACGTCATCATCGACCCGGCGAACGGTGAGTTCATGGTGTGGAGGGCCAACCGGTTCGCGGAGTTCACCGACGATGGGGACGCTGAACACCTGGAGGATTACTATTTCATCCTTAGTATGATGTCCGATCCGGAATCGGACCTGTACGACAGTTACAAGCCCCTGTCATACAAGGAATCGGAGAAAAAGGTCAGTCAGGGCTCCGTTCTGGCGATGGACGTCATGCCAGGCGAAAGGTTCCTGGCTTCGTCTCGTACATGAGGCCCGTGGCCAGAAGGTTGGCGATCAGCTTCTCCAGCTCCTCCCCGTCGATCTCCAGACGTGCCGAGAGGTCCCGCGCGGTGAACTCCCCCTTCCTCCGTCCCAGATCGCTGACGATCGACTCGACCGGCCCCTTGCTGCTGGCGGTCCCTAGGGGCGACGGGAAAAGTATCTCCTGCCCCCTCCTTTGGCCAGCGAGTCGCCGGACCGCATCGGCCAGCTCCTGAGGCGAATCGGTAGAAAAATGAACCACCGCCCGGGTAACATCGATCCTGCGCCGACATCTCACGCAGCCGATCCGGGCATGGGAAAGGTCTGCCCCCTGCACGGTCCCGCAGCGGGGGCAGGTTATGACCCCGTACATCAGTACTCTACGAACACCAGAGCGGCGACGCAGGCGCCGTAGTTGTCCATGGGGACGGACAACTCCTCAATGCGGTACTGGATGGGCTCCATCTCGATGCCGCGGAGCTTGGCCATCTCGTCCATCTTCCACTCCATGATCTCGCGGAGGGCCTTCTTGGATCCGTGGATGTGGCCCTCGGCGACATACCCGCCCTTGCCGTCCTTCCGGAAGCCATATGCAATGCCAGCAGAGATCATCTCGCCCTCGCCCCCCCTCATCTGGGCCAGGACACAGTGGGTGACAGTGCCCATGGGCAGCTCGCGTATCCCTACCTGCTCCGCTCCTACTGGCAGGACAGAGGACACGGATACGATGTTCAGCTCGCCAACTCCCGCTTCAAGAAGGGCCTTGTCGAACGCGTTGAGGTCGGAGACCTTGCTAACGGCACAGCCAGAGGAGATAAAGAACTTCTTCGGAACGAGATGCATAAAGCGGAGTAATCAGGACTAGTGATTTAAGCGTTTCCTTTTCCTCCAGCACCTTTTTTTGAACACTGGCCCTGCCCCTCCCGCCCATGCCTCCGCCGACCTGTCGGAACGCGTCGCCTTTCTGCCCAATGGGCACTGGTCAGCCGTATACTATGGATTCCTCTATGGCGTCCTTCTTCGGTTGCTGTACGCTCTTCATCGCCATGCGGATCTGCTTCTCGATCTCCTCTGCCTCCTTGAACAGCGGCTCGGGGTCGATCTTGATCTCAGGCAGCATCCTGGCGATGACCTCTAGCAGCTTGGCGGAGCCGCGGGCGTCGGGGAAGTCCGTCCGGGCGGGGCCAAGCAGGCATATGACGTTGATGCCTCTCATATCCCCTTCAAACAGCATGACCCCGGAGATGCCGGACACCATGCCCTCCCTCATCTCCTCCACCTCGTACCTCTTCAGCATCTCCCTCGACGCCTCGGTCGATCCCACGCCGTAGATCTCGGGCTCTTCGGCGCCTGGTTGCTCCATTCCTTCCATGACCACCACGGTCTTGATGCCCTTGGCCGAAGCGTAATCGAGCAGGCGGGACACCAGTGGCTGCACCAAGTCTACGCGGGGCATGAACTCGGCCGCCACCGCCACTATCTGCTGGCACGGCTCGCCGTCGTCGCAGTCCCTCTTTCCCGCATAGATCCTCACCTGTGGCGACGGCACGCCCTCATGCACCAATGTGAAGGGAGGGAAGCCGCCTGCCGTGACCCCTGCGACCCGCTCAAGCTTGCTGGTGCGGATTATGAAGTTGGCCGCGATGCTGCTGACCAGCCCCACCGACGGGAAGCCCACGATCATCAGCGCGCCATCGTAGCTATCGTTGCTGTATTCATGCAACTTCACCAAGTCCTCTGCCATTCGCATCCACCTCTGGT
>DAGU01000019.1:13207-16492 GCA_002498285.1 Methanomassiliicoccus sp. UBA386
TCCACCTCTGGTACCGCTTGCGAGAGCACTCTATTAAGGACTTTCCGGCGGTGGGCGGCGCGTTGGTCTTTCGCCTGCGAATCGGTCCTCCGCAGTACAAAGTAATATTTCGTTAAGGCCCCGTCACCGTGGCCGTGAGCGACGAGATAACGACCAACCGGACCCCCGCCGGCATACCGGTGGTGGTGGAGCGGCTTCCTGGCTTCCATTCGGCATCATTGTCCGTATACCTGGGAACCGGCTCGAGGGACGAGGACGAGCGGCAGGCGGGCATCGCCCATATGCTAGAGCACATGCTGTTCAAAGGTACCACGAGGCGCACCGCCAGGGAGATGTCGGAACAGGTCGAGGCGGCAGGCGGAGAGATGAACGGCTACACTACCAAGGAGGTCACCAGCTACCAGGTGTGCGCTCTCGACGAAACGGTGGACGTGGCCCAGGACATACTGGCCGACATGGTCCTCAATCCTCTGCTGGACGCTTCTTGCCTCACCACCGAGAAGAACGTGGTCCTGCAGGAGATCAACATGCTGCAGAACGATCCCGACGACTACATCCACGTCCTGTTCGCCGAGACCCTGTGGGGCGACCATTCCATGGGGCGCTCGGAGGCCGGCTCGTCGGCCACGGTGAGCGCCCTGACGGAACGGGACGTCAGGGAGTTCTTCCAGCGCCACTACCGCCCGCCACGCATGGCCGTGATCGCCGTGGGAAACGTCGATCCGGCCCAGGTGGTGGACTGGGCGAGCGAGAGTTTCGACGGCCTCGCCCCGGCCCCGGCGCGCCAGGAAAGGGCCGCTCCTCACCACAATGCGGAGTTCCGAGTATATCCGCGCGAGGACCGCCAAGCCTATGTGGGCATGGGCTTTCCGGGATGTTCCTCGGTCGACCCGGAACGCTTCGCATTGCGTCTGACGGCCTCCATCCTGGGGATGGGGACGTCCTCCCGCCTGTTCCAGGAGATCAGAGAGAAGGAGGGCCTGGTGTACGAGATCTTCGCCTCGTCGAGCAGCTATACCGACTGCGGGGCCATGAGCATCTTCTTCAACACCACGGTGGACGACCAGGAGAAGGTGGTCCGCCTGGTGGGAAAGGAGATCAGGAGACTGAAGGACGAGGGCCTGGAGAAGGGAGAGCTGGAGCGGGCCAAGCGACTGCTCAAGGGCATTTACGTGAGGAGGCTGGAATCGTCGGAGACCCGGATGGTCCGCCTGGGGGAGGCGTTCATGTCCACCGGTCGGGCCACCACTCCGGAGGAGAGCCTCCGCAACATCGACGCGGTCACCGAGGAGGACGTCCACCGCATGGCCCGCAAGGTGATGCTCCGGGACCGGCTATGTATGACGTTGCACGCGCCCGGCAAGGAGTCGGAACGGGACGCCAAGGAGCTGGAGGGCCTGGACTTCTGAGGGTCTCAGGCCTGTATGAGCCTCAGGATCGTCTTGACCGCCTCGGGGAGTGCCGCCTCCACCTCGGGCGTCATCTTATCGGTCACGGTCCCCACGTCATTGGCCTCTATGGCCACAAAGCGGAACTCCTTGGGAAATCTCTCAGGCGCCAACCTTTTCCCGAGCTCAATGGTGGTGGCGATGTTCGCCTCGTGCGGATTGCTGCCGTGGACGGTGTCGGCGAACGCTTCCGCGCCCAGCTCCATCACCGTTCCGGTAGGGTGGCCCGACTCTATGATCGCATCGACGATGATCACACGGTCGTAATCCATCATCACTTCGATGAGGTCCAAGCCGGAGCAGCAGGCCTCCTCAAGGTCTACGCCTTCGAGCTTCATGGCGGCAAGCTCGTTTACCACTCTCAGACCGATGGCGTCGTCGCACATGATGGGAGATCCGATGCCCAGAACCAGTGTTCTCATGATGAATCGCCCCGATGGATGGGCCGTTCGTACAAAAGCTTTGCTTCGAATGCTCCGAAAGTTCCGATGCCTGGGGCACCAAAGGGTTGATGACCTCGCCACTGGTTAACGGGAAGCGTGAACGGGACGGAGCCGGACATCGAGCCGTCGGTAGCCCTGCTGGTCGGGGGCCGGCGCCTGACGACGAGACAGCTGGAGGTTCTGTCAGCGGTCCATAATGAGGGCAGCCAGAACCGCGCCGCCGCCCTTCTGGGGATATCCACCTCGGTGCTGCACCGCTACATATCACAGGCGGAGGGAAAGGTCGGACGGGCGCTCGTCGTCACGTCCCCGGGCGGCAGCGAGCTCAACGAGCTTGGCATGAAAGTTGCGATGGAGTACGAGGCGCTGGAGGCGCGGATGCGTAGGGGCGGCTCGACCGTGGTCGGCTGCACTATCGTGACCGAGGAGCTGCTGCTCAATGCCCTGACCAAGATCGACCGCGAAGGCGCCTGTGAGCTCATAATCTCGGACGACGCCCGCAACCTCAAGGACTTCCAGGCCGGCATGATGGACCTGCTGGTGCTCGACGACCCTCTGTACCTGTATGACCTTGAGGGTGTGAGCTGGCAGGAGGTGGCGGCCGACCGGCTGCTCCACGTGGACAACGGGCCGAGGTACGGGCGGTTCATGTATGGCGCGCAGCGCATCGGCTTCCGTCATCTGGAAACGAGGGGCGTCCGCTTCGAGGTGGAAGGGGCCTTCCGCTCCCTGTCCGCCCTGCAGAGATCGGGCCGCAGCTTCTTCGTGAACGAGAGCCTGGCGCTCAGAAAAGGGCTCGCTCTGAGGAGCGCCACCGACCCCTCCTGGCTGGAGCACCGCATCAATGCCGTGTACCGGACGGAGAGCGAGTTCGTCCGAAAGCTCGTGAGCGCGCTGCGCCAGGAGGGCCGCAGGGTTTGACCCATTTAGGTGAAACCAGGCCCTTTTTTTGTATATGTTTAAATATTGCGGGGCCATGCGTCAGTCAACAAGGTGACAATCATGGTAAAGGAGCCCAATCCGCAATTTGCCATCGAGGTCTCCAAGACCCCGGGAGGAGAGACCCTCTCCCTGTGCTTCCAGTGCGGCACCTGCACTGGCAGCTGCCCGTCGGGACGCTTGACCTCGTACAGGACCAGAAAGCTCATCCGCAAGGCCCAGCTGGGTCTCGAGAAGGACGTACTGGAGTCCCCGGATCTGTGGATGTGCACCACCTGCTACGCCTGCCAGGAGCGCTGCCCTCGTGGCGTGGAGATCGTTGATATCATCAACATCCTGAGGAACAAGGCCGTCGAGAAGGGCATCATGTCCGAAGAGCACAAGAAGGTCGGCACCTACTTCCTGCAGAACGGCGCCACCATCCCGCTCAACGAGAAGTATGAGGCTGTCAGGGA
>DAGU01000019.1:16658-30279 GCA_002498285.1 Methanomassiliicoccus sp. UBA386
CTGGAGGACTTCCAGAAAATACTCAAGGCCACCGGCTTTGACAAGCTCGTGGAGGAAAAGAAATGAGTCTGAACAAGAAGTACGCGCTCTTCCTGGGCTGCGTGGCCCCGGCCAGGTACCCTGGCATTGAGGCCGCCACCCGCGAGGTCTGCAAGACCATCGGCATCGACCTGGTGGAGCTGGAGGGCGCTGGCTGCTGCCCCGCCCCCGGTGTCATCAAGTCCTTCGACGAGGACACCTGGCTCGCCATCGCCGCCCGCAACCTGGCTCTCGCCGAGAAGCAGGGCGCCGACATCCTCACCATCTGCAACGGCTGCTACGGCTCACTGTATGACGCCGCCCACGTCCTGAACGGCAACCCCGAGAGGCTGCGCGCTGTGAACAAGATCCTTAGCGAGGTTGGCCTGGAATACAATGGAGGCACCGTTGTCAGGCACTTCGCCGAGCTTCTGTACAAGGACATCACTCCCGAGAACGTCAAGGTCAATACCAAGAGGTCCCTGGAGGACATGAAGGTCGCGGTCCACTATGGCTGCCACTTCCTGAAGCCCAGCAAGATCAAGGATCTGGACGACCCCGAGAGGCCCCGCATCCTCGACGATCTCGTGGAGGCAACCGGTGCTGTCAACCTTAACTACCGCGACAAGCAGATGTGCTGCGGCGCGGGCGGCGGCGTCAGGTCCGGCAACCCCGAACTGGCCACTGAGTTCACCGAGTCGAAGCTCAAGAGCATGAAGGAAGCGGGCGCCCAGTACATCATCGATGTATGCCCCTTCTGCCACCTGCAGTTCGACAGGACCCAGAAGGACGTCAAGGGCTACGATCTCCCGGTCATCCACCTGGCCCAGCTCCTCGGCCTCGCCTTCGGCATGCCGGCCAACAAGCTCGGCCTTGACATCCAGGAAGTCCCAGCGAAGCTCTGAGGGCGATACGCTCTCTGATAAACCCCTTACCTTACTTTTCATATTTTTTTGTAATCGTCCCCTTCGGCAGACGGGAACGTTTATATTGAAGCGGTACACCGGAATAACCGGCCAAAAAGGTCGGCCGAGGAGAGAGGAAGGCGATCATCATTCAGACTGGCCTCCTTTTTTCGCTAGTCAAAAGAAATATATAGGGAAACTCTCTTCCGTCATCCCTCGATTACTTTCACGGAGTGTTTCACATGGCTGTTAAGAAAGGTAAGGCCGCCGCTCGTAAGGTCAAGGACAAGTGGAAGGCTAAGGAGTGGTACAAGATCTACGCTCCGCGCATGTTCAACCAGGTCGAGCTTGGGGAGACTCCCAGTTCCGACCCCTCATCCATCATGGGCCGGCAGGCCGAGGTCACCGTCCACGAGCTGACCGGCGACTTCTCCAAGATGCACATCAAGATCCGCTTCCGCGTGGACGAGGTCAAGGGCCTCGAGGCCCATACGGTGTTCACCGGTCATGAGCTCACCTCTGACTATGTCAGGAGGCTTACCCGCAGAAAGAGGACCAAGACCGATCACGTCATCGACGTCCGCACCAAGGATGGATATCTCATCAGGCTCAAGCCGATGAGCATCACCGAGCAGAGGATCCAGGCCGCCCAGGAGACCGCCATACGTGGCCTCATGTACAGCTCCCTGCAATCCTCCGTGACCGATATGACCGTCTCCGAACTGGTCAAGTCGATCATCTCCGGCGAGCTCACCAGGGACCTGTCCAACGCCTGCAAGGTCATAATACCCATAAAGAGGATCGAGATTCGCAGGAGCGAGGTCCTGGAAGCCGGCACTCCGTCTGCTGAGGAGCTCTCCATCCAGGAAAGGTTTGGTCAGGAGGCTGCCGCGGCAGCCGCTGAGGCCGCTTCGGAAGAGGACGAGGAGCCCGAGGAGGAAGTCGAAGAGGAAGTCGAAGAGGAATCCGAGGAGGACACCTCTGAGGACGAAGCCTCTGAGGACGAGGCCTCCGAGGAAGAAGAGGTCGTTCCGGAAGAAGAGTAAACCCCTTCAACAAATGCCGGGGTGGCTCAGCCTGGCGGAGCGACGGACTCATATGGCCCGGGCGCCTTGCCCGGATCCGAGAGATCCGTAGGTCATGGGTTCAAATCCCATTCCCGGCACCTCCCTTTTCTCTTCCACCCATTCCGTCGGGCCAGCTCGGTCCACTTATTTACATACAGGTTAAATAAACCGTCCGCTCTTTGATGGCCGGTGATATTCTGAGGATCCTCATATACACCGGCAAGGGCGGGGTGGGCAAGACCTCCGTGGCCGTGGCCACCGCGCTCCGCGCCGCCCGGATGGGCTACAAGACCATGTTGATGTCCACCGATGCCGCCCACTCCGTATCCGACTCCCTGGAGGTGCCTCTCTCAGGAAAGGCCACCAAGGTTGAGGAGAACCTGGACGCCATGGAGGTGGACATGCTATATGAGCTGGAGACCCGATGGAAGGAGGTCCAGCGCTACGTTACCAACTTCATGATGTCCCAGGGAATGGACGGCATCACGTCAAAGGAGATGGCCGTGCTGCCCGGCATGGAGCTGATGTCCGCGTTGTTCTACGTGGAGGACTTCTACAAGAGGGACGCCTACGATCTGGTGGTCATGGACACCGCGCCCACGGGAGAGACGCTTCGGCTACTCAGCTTCCCGGAGGTCTCGGAATGGTACAGCGAGAGGCTGTACAAGATGATGAAGAACATGCTCAAGCTCGCCCGGATGACCGTGGGCAGGATGGTCGATACCCCCCTGCCGTCGGAGGAGCTCCTCCGAGACCTGGAGGACCTGGCCGCCCGCATGCGCCGCGTCCAGGGCATACTGACCGATCCAGAGGTCACCTCCATCCGCCTGGTGGTCAACCCGGAAAAGATGGTCATCAACGAGACCAAGCGGGCGTTCACATATTTCTGCCTGTACGGCCTTACGGTGGATGGCCTGATCGTCAACCGCCTCTATCCGGAGGAGAGCGACGTCTATTTCAAGGACAAGCTCGAGGAGCAGCGCAAGTACATGCAGGTGATAAAAGAGTCGTTCAGCCCCCTGCAGGTCATGACCTCCTATCAGCAGCCCGTGGAGCTGGTAGGCATAAGGTCGCTGGAGAAGCTGGGAGACATGGTGTTTGGGGACATCGATCCCACGGTGCCGCTGTCCCTGGACAAGCCGTTGGAGATATTCACCGATGGCGAGTTCGATGTGATATCGATCAAGCTGCCCTTTACCATGAAGGAGCAGGTCAATCTCTTCAAGACGGCCGACAGCCTGTTGGTGGAAGTGGGCCATTACCGACGCTCGGTCACGTTGCCGTTCACGCTGGCCAGCAAGGAACCGGTCAAGGCGGAGTTCAAGGATGATAGGCTACTAGTCAAATTCAGGGAGGAGCACAAGGATGACAGGACCCGAGCAAGCTGAAACGCCTGAAATGAGCGAAGAGGAGCGCGAGGCGCTAAGGGCACGGAAGATAAAGGCCGACGCGGAGAGGATGTCCGAGGCCATGTTCAGCAGGGAGGCCCGCGACCACCTGGTGCGCGCCGGCACCGAGATGGTGCTGGCCATCGATGCGATGCTGCCGCGCGATCTCATCCCCCCGGAGGTGAGGGAGCACTACCTGGCCGCCAAGCGCGAGACCATCCTTCTCATGAAGGCCATCCTGGACGCCCAGCTGGGCATGGTGGAGGACCTCGGGAAGCCGGTGGAGAAGCGCGAGGACGAAGTAGAGCCGGGACTGCGGAAGATCCAGCTGGAATGATCACTGGGTAGGGTCCCGGACGAACAGCTCTCGGCATTCGGAGCACAGCAGGCCCCCGCGGCCGCTGGCCCCGCCCGTTTGCCTGAGATCGTACGAGTAGTTCTCGCAGTTCTCGCAGTATCCGGCCATGGAGACCGGCTCCCGCTCGACATCCACTGGCATCGATATGCCCCTCCATTCCCGTGTCAGCTCGATGAGCGACGGCGACAGCCTGGTGATGTCGTTCTCGGTGAGCATTCCTATCAGCTGATCGCCCACCACCACGGGCAGGCGGCGCAGCCGCAGCCTGCCCATTTTCCTTCCCGCGTCGGCCACGCTCTCCTTCGGCCCGATCGTCACCAGCGGGCTGCTCATGATGTCCCCCGCCCTGACCTCCGTGGGGATCCTGTTCTCGGCCACGATCTTCTCCACGAAGTCGCGCTCGGTGACTATGCCCACCGGCCGTCCGTCGTCGAGAATGATGACGCTGCCCACCTTCCAGGACCGCATAAGGACGCCGATGTCCCTGGCCGTCAGGTTGGGAGAACCTATGACTGGCACCTTGGTCATGATATCCTCGACGTAAATATCCCGCACGCGCTCCATGGCCATGTGGATTGGATGATAGCACGGCCTAGAAATAGATTTCATACTTCCTGAGCGCGGCGCACCGGCAACATATTTCCTCCATAAGGCGTCGCGTAAATAAACGGCGGTCAAGGGTCCAACAGGTCCGCGATGCCAGATCTGCGGCGGCACGGTCACACTTAACGGCGCTGACGGGGGCAGCGTGCGATCCGCCCTTACAGAGGCTCTGCGGTGAACATCGAAGCGCTCCAGGAGATCTGAGGTGAGAGTTGGGCAGCCGATGCAGCACTTTCGATAACCCATAAATGCCATCAACAGGATAATGGTCCCTGAGGGACGTCCATGAAGAACAGCGAAGGTGAGATCGCGGTGCACATGGCCAGGGAGGTTGTCGATGCCGAAGCGAGGGGAAAGGAGACCGGCCACTTGGACGCGCCGGGGAGCTTCCGCGAGAAGCGCGGGGCCTTCGTGACCCTTCATACCTATCCGGCCAATCGACTGAGGGGCTGCATCGGCTTCCCGGAGCCGGTCTTCTCATTGGCCAGCGCGCTGGTCCAGGCGGCCCAGCACGCCTGCCACGATCCTCGGTTCCCCGATCTGGACGAGAGTGAACTGGACAGCATCATCGTGGAGGTCTCCATTCTCACTCCTCCCAAGGCGGTCGAGGTCTCCGATCCCCGCCAGCTTCCGGAGGTGGTCCAAGTGGGCGTTGACGGCCTCATCGTGGAACGCGGACCGTACCGCGGCCTGCTGCTGCCCCAGGTCCCGATGGAGTGGGGCTGGGACGCCGAAGAGTTCTTGGCCCAGACATGTGTAAAGGCGGGTATGAGCCCCGATATGTGGTTTGACGACCAAACCCGCTTCTACACTTTCCAGGCGGAGGTGTTCTCTGAGGAGGCGCCCCGGGGGAAAGTATCGAGGAAAGAGATGGGCGGGTGCAGGTAGAATGGACCTGGTGGTGGAAGGCCGCGCCTACGTGCGCGGGAAGCTGGGCCGCTGGGCCATTGGCATCGAGGATGGGCGAATCGCCGAGATATCGAGAACCATACGGGGCGGCGAGCGCATGGACCTTGGCGACCTGATCATACTGCCGGGAGCGATCGACCCCCATGTGCATTTCCGCGATCCGGGCATGACCGACAAGGAGGACTTCTCCACTGGGACGCTGGCGGCCGCCTGCGGGGGCGTCACCACGGTCCTGGACATGCCCAATACGCTTCCGCCCTCGGTCTCGACGGACAAGCTGGCTGAGAAGAAGGAAGCGATCTCCAGAAAGGCCTGGGTCGATTACGGCCTCTTCGGCGGCTGCATACCAGGCGCCCGCGTCGAGCAGATGGCCCCCATGGTCGTGGGCTTCAAGGTCTTCATGGGCTCCTCCACCGGCCGCCTCCTGGTGGCGGAAGACCGGGACCTGGCAGGGATCGCCGCGCGGGTGAAGCGAACTGGGAAGGTGCTCAGCGTCCATGCCGAGGATGAGGGCATGATACGGCATGAAACGGGGAAGGCCCTGGCCGACCATCTTCGCAACAGGCCGGCCGCTGCCGAGGTCTCAGCCATCCGCCGGCTTTCCTCATTGGACTGCCCTATCAACGTATGCCATGTCTCCTCGGCGGAGGGCCTGCAAGCGCTGGAATCACTTTCGTTCACTACGGAGGTCACCGCGCACCACATGCTGCTGGACCGGGACAGCGAGGGAGGAGCGTACCTCAAGGTCAACCCCCCCCTCCGGACCAAGGAGGACCGCCTCGCTCTTTTCCAGGCGTTCGTCTCGGGCCGCATCGACATGCTCGGTTCGGACCATGCGCCTCATACCATCGAGGAGAAGGAGCAGGAGTTCGATGTCGCCCCGTCCGGCGTGCCGGGGGTGGAGACCACTGTACCCATGATGCTGGCGTTCATGAAACGCGGAACGCTGCCGATGGAAGTGCTGGTGAGTGCCATGGCCGAGAAACCGGCCTCGAGGTTCAACCTCAACAAGGGCCGCCTCGAGGTCGGTCGTGATGCCGACCTCATGGTGGTCGACCCCCGCGCGGCCGCACCCATAAAGGTTAATTACCTTCACAGCAAGTGCGGCTGGACCCCCTTCGAGGGCCGGGAAGCCATCTTCCCCCGCATGGTGTTCGTGCGGGGCGAACTGGTGGTGGAGGACGGGGAGCCGGTCGGAGAGCGGGCGGGAAGGGATGTCGTTGCTGCCGAGCGATCTTGACCTGGATATGTCGGAGCTGGAAGGCCGGAGGTTCACTTGCGACCCAAGCTGCGGGCTGTGCTGCCTCTGTCAGCCGGAGGTCTTGCCTAATGAGGCGGATTGGTTCAAGAGGAGCCATCCACGCCGCCTCGTCGAGAAGAAGAGGCCGCACCAGCATTTTGCGCTGGCGCTCAAGGGGGGCCAGGGAGCATGCACCTTCCTCAATCCATCCCGCCGTTGCGAGATTTATGCGCACAGGCCGCACTACTGCCGGCAGTTCCCCTTCCACGTGTATCTGGGAAGAAGGGCGCAGGTGGAGCTGGACCTCTCCTGCCGGGGCGTTTGGTATGGAGGCACCGAGGATGCCATGGTGGAGGGCGGCCGCATGGTGCATGACAATCTGGATGCCATACGCGAGACCCTACAGGAGACGAGGGATGTCTATCGGGAGTTCGAGGCCAACTGCCGGGACGCCGGCATCTATCGTCCGGAGGAGGCGCTCCGCCGGGAAGTGGACCGCAGGATCGAGATGTTCGCCGAGCTGCCATATCTGGCGCACGTGCTCGACCTCTCCGCCGAGGATGAGGAAATGTCCCTGCCCGATGCCCCCGGAGGGCCGGTGGACGCCGCCGAGCTGCAGCGATCGGTGATGGAGATGGGCCTGGAGTCTCTGGCCGCCGAAGACGTGTTCAGCGCCCCGGTATACTGCGACCCCAACTGGCGCTGGAACCTGTTCCTGGTCAAGGACGGGGGGCTGAGATGGGCCTTCCTCAACGACGATGGGACCCTCGACGCGGCGAAGGAGGTCGACCCAGGCAAGGTAAGGCTGCTCACCCCGGAGGGCGAGGGAAAGGGGATCTTCCTCTCTTACATGAGGGTTCTCAACCGCCGGGACAGCATGATGGGGTATGCCGCCTATCTGGTGGACGACTACGGTTATGAGGACTATCCCAGCAACACCTATTATGGCGTCATGGCGGCCACCGCCCTAGACCTTCTGTGGAGGTCGTCCCTGGTGGCCCATCTGCGGGGCGGAAGGCTCGACCGCGCCGGCATGATCGAAGGAATAATCTCCTATGACATGGACCGTCTGGATGCCCCCGCCATCGGGGCGTTCCTATGAGCGGATTGAGTAATCTTAAAATACTCCTCGTGTAATGAGGCAGTCTGGTGGCCGTTGTATGCAAAAACCTCTCACCGTTCTCAATCAGGCGATCAACCGCCACGTGATCGTCGAGCTGAAGGCGAACAGAGAATACAGGGGAACACTTGACGGGTACGACCCTCATATGAACCTGGTCCTCAAGAACGCCGAGGAGCTCATCAACGATGAAGTGGTAAGGAAACTGAACGTCACCATCGTAAGGGGCGACAACGTCATTTACATATCACCCTAAGGAGACAACATCATGAGCAAGGGAACGCCGTCACAAGGCAAGCACAGCAGCAAGAAGCAGCACATTCCCTGCCGCCGCTGCGGAAAGAGCGCATACAATATGGTCAAGGGCGTTTGCGCCTCCTGCGGTTATGGCAATTCGCCGAGGTTGAGATCCTATAACTGGGCAAAACAGCACTGATCCCATGGCGGTCCCCGTGGACGACGCCGTGAGCGATGCCCCCAAGCATTTCTGCGGCATCGTAGCGATGGCGTTCAATTCCGACGTCAAGTACGATCTGAAGAAGGCGCTTCGCGTCATCCAGCATCGCGGACAGGAGGCGGCCGGCATAGCCGTGTATGATGGCAAGGCCATCAAATACGTGCGGAGGATGGGGCTGGTCCATGAGGTCCTTGCCGGCCCCGAGTATGATGCGATCGCCGGTAACATGGGTATCGGCCACGTCCGCTATTCTACCACGGGCTCCTCCTGCGCTCAGAACTGCCAGCCGATCGTCGTCACCACCAACGTGGGCGATGTGGCCCTGGGCCACAATGGCGATCTGGTAAACTCCACCAAGCTGAGGACCAAGCTGCAGAACGACGGCTGGGCATTCCTCACCACTACTGATTCTGAGATCATCATACGCATTCTGGCCACCGAGCTGACGCAGAACCCGGACCCGGTCAAGGCCATCCGTTCGACGATGAAGTGCCTCGACGGAGCGTATGCCTTGGTGTTCGCCATTGGCAACAGGGTGTTCGGAGCCAGGGACCCCCTGGGACTGCGGCCGTTGTGCCTGGGGAAGCTGGAGAAGGGCTACTCCCTGGCATCTGAATCGGCAGTGTTCGACATCCTGCAGGGCGAGTTCGTCCGCGACATCGCGCCCGGGGAGATCGTGGAGATCACCTCCAAGGGCTTCATCTCCCACCGCGCGTCCACTCCCGCTCACACCGCCCACTGCATGTTCGAGTGGGTGTACTTCGCTCGGCCGGATACGATCATGGACGGCCGGGAGGTGTACGATGTGCGAAAGAAGCTGGGCCAGGTGCTCGCCCACGAGCAGCCGGCCGATGCCGACGTGGTGATACCGGTGCCCGACTCCGGACGGGCCAACGCGCTCGGCTATGCACAGGAATCGGGCATCATGTACGAAGAGGGCTTGATGAAGAACCGCTATGTGGAGCGGACATTCATCCTTCCCGAGCAGGCCAAGCGCGAGGAGGGAGTGTCCCTCAAGCTCAACCCCATCCGCTCCACCGTCCTGGGGAAGCGCGTGGTGGTGGTGGACGATTCCATAGTCCGTGGCACCACTCTTCGTAAGATCGTTCAGATGCTCCGCCGCGCCGGAGCGAAGGAGGTCCATGTCCGCATCGGCTGCCCGCCGGTCATCGCGCCCTGCTACTATGGCATCGACATGAAGACCAGGGACCACTTCATCGCCGCCGGCAGGACGTTCGAGGAGATCGCCGAACTCCTCGGCGCGGACAGCGTCGGTTACACGTCCGTCAAGGGCCTGCAGTCCGCGCTTGGTCTTTCGGAGCAGGACCTCTGCATGGCCTGCCTCACCTCGGAGTACCCGACCTGCGTGCCGGGCGAGAAGATGCGGTTCCAGAAGACCCTCATCTGAGGCCGCCGCGCGGTCCTTTTGCCCTGATCATTTTGGCAACGATGTCGCCACTGTGATCCTGACCTCATTTTATCCGCCTCTGTTCGTTCGGTCATGAGGGGCCCGCTCGGCGGCTGGAGAAAGGCTGCCAACAGGAACGTACAGCAAACTTTAATTACATTGATTTCTTAGCCATGGCTACACCGGGCAGGTAGATCAGTTGGAAGATCGCTACCTTGGCATGGTAGAGGCCGGGGGTTCAAATCCCCCCCTGTCCACTTAAATTCTCATTTCTGTGTTTTATGCTATTTGCGGTATGAACGACGCCCCTCGGTTCTGACGAACGATTGATCGGGAGAACATCGGCCCGCTCGGGCATGACGCCCCCCTCTCGGCGCATGACGTGTCGATCGCCACCGCCCCGGCAGGGTCGCTACCATCCACAGGTATAAAGTCGCCGTAGGCCCGTTACGCCGCCCGATGGCTGATTTCGAGCTGCCAATCGAGACGGTGGCCATGGACGTGGAGTCCGGCGTATGCAGGTTCAAGGCCCGCGTCAGCGCCTATATCGACGACGAGCGGGTTCACGTTTCGATCGAGAGCGACTGCCCACAGGTGCGCGCGTTCGGCGAACGGGTGAAGGTGCTGGGGCGCTTCGAGGCGCTCAAGATGCCCTTCTCGGAGAACACCGTCTTCCTGCGCGGAGGGGAGACATTGAGACACTCCTCGTGCCCAGTTCCTACCGCGGTCTGCAAGTGCGCTGAGGCCGCGGCCGGGTTCGCCCTCAAGAGGGATGTGAATCTGATATTCGAGAGGTGAGCGAGCACTCGGCTGGGGCATTCCATGAACACATGAATTTGGCCTTCCATAAATTGTACCATTTTGGCATGATCAGCGGCCATGATCATTGGCTTACACCCCCCTTCCTGCCAGGGGATATGGGAGTCATGGCCCCAAAGGCCTGCTCCTTCGACAGGTATTAAAAAAGAGCGGGGGGAGGGCCCCCTGATGGTTTTCTCACGGCGCCGGTCGATCAGGCCGATAGGTGCCGGTAGCCCAGCATGGGATCGATATCATATCCGAACGCATGGTTGTATTCCTCGAGAAGTTCCGCTGAGGATATGTTCAGCACTCCTGGATGGAACACCTCGAACAGATACACCAGCCCGATATAGATCCGCGGCCCGGAAAGCATCCCGGCCTGGGTGATTATGTAGACATGGTCGTTCTTGACAGCCTCCATGCTGCTCCAACCTTCACGGGACGCCAGGCTCTGATATTTCTGCTCGGCGGCGGCCTCGTCAACGATCCTGCCCTCCCGCACAAAGACGTATTCCGGTCCCTTTCCGCCATCATATGCGATGATGGCCTCGTTGCTTATCTGGCTGGTCGAGGAGGTCGGGTTCTCCACTAGGTCGATGACGATGTTATATCCGCCGGCGAGCTCGATCAGAGAGGACATCTCAGACCTGGAGGTGTACGCCTTTCCGTTGCTCAGCTCCATGTATGCCGTGACGCTGGAGCCGAGGGCCGCGCTCGCCTGGCCCACCGCCGCCATGGTCTCGTTGTAGATCGTGATATACTCCTCGGCCCTGGTCTGCGCTTCATAACCGAAGAGGGTGGCCAGCTGCCTCAGGTCATCGGTCAATTGACCAATGCCATAGCAATCGAGGAGGATGACCGTGATCCCCATGTCCTCCAGCACCGTGGTGTCCTTGATGGCCATGCTGGTGCATTGGCCTATGACGACCTTGCAGCCCAGGTCAAGCATCTTCTCCCCGTTGGGCGTACTGTACGTTCCGATGGTGGGCACGTCGTCATAGATGTACCCGAACTCCGTGTCCTTGGCGATGGATTCGCTCACTCCGACCACCCGGTCGGTCACGTTCAGGACCTGCATGAGCTCCGCGGCGTTGGGATTCACTACACAGATCTTCTCCACCGGCGTCGCCACGGTGACCTTTCTCCCATCGTTCTGGGTGATGGTGACCGAGCTTGGATAATCGGCCTCTGGCGGGTCCCCGCTGTCATCCGCGCCCGAGTTGATCATCAGCGCGGCCCCTGCGATCGAGCCGACGATGACGGCGGCGACCAAAACCGAGATTAACTTCTTATTGACCATGTTGCCTCCTAAGTTGGATGTATCATCCAACTATTCAGTAATCTCACTTTACTTTATAATATTATCGCCCATGAAAAGACGATGATATGAACGATGCTGGCCATGGCCAATTTTGGCCCGTTTTTTAAAAATACAGTTTCAACTAATATAAATGCCTCGAAAGGAGGTTCTCACCGGGGTTTTAATCATCCTTCGACGGATGTTCCCTTCGAAGGTTCATAGGGAAGGATGAACAGGCCTCGCTCGCTCTTCATTATGAAGGACTCCACGCCATAAACGTCCTGGATGGCCTCCGGGGTGAGCACGTCCTCTGGTCTGCCATAGGCGTATACGCTCTTGTCATTCAGCATCAGTACCTTGTCGGTGTATCGGAGCGCGAGGTTGAGGTCGTGCATCGCCACGATCATGCCGCGGCCCTGACTGTGCACCACCTCATGCATGATCCTCATGGTCCGGAGCTGATGCCTCAGGTCCAGTGAACTGGTCGGCTCATCGAACAGGTAGAAGTGAGGGCTCTGGGCAAGTGCCCTGGCGATGAACACCCGTTGCCTTTGGCCTCCGGACAGTTCATTGATGTACCTGTCCCTCAGGTCCAGGATGTTCATGGTCTCCAGGGCCCGGGACGCTACCTCCAGATCGTTCATGGAGTACGACCATTGGACGTATGGGCGCCTTCCTACCAGCACGGTGTCCAACACCGTGGTGAACGGCGCATGCTGGACGTTCTGGGGCACATAGCCGATCAATTTCGCTCGCTCGAGGGGCTCGAGACATGCGACGTCTCTGCCATCGATATCGACCTGCCCGGCCTTGGGCGGCATCAGATTGCACAATGTCCTGATCAATGTGGACTTGCCAGAGCCGTTGGGGCCAAGTAGGGCCACGACCTCTCCCGAGCATGCCGTGAATGAAACATCCTTCAGCACTTCGTTGCTGCCATACCGCTGGCCTATCCTTTCGGCCGTCAACTTCATGTCAGATACCTCCCGGAGCGTCTGGTGACCAGCCAGATGAAGAAGGCCCCGCCGATCAGGTACATTATGATGCCCACCGGCAGCTCGACCGGCCTCATGACGATCCTTGCCGTGGTGTCCGACAGCAGCAGGATAAGCGAACCCATCAGCGCGGAGGCCGGGATGAGGTAGCGGTGGTCGTTCCCTATGATCATCTTGCAGATGTGCGGGGCCATCAGGCCGATGAAGCCGATCACGCCCGTGAACGCGAGGCACGCCGATGTAACGAACGCGGAGATGGTGAGGCCATAGGTCCTGAGCCGGTGCACGTTGACTCCCAGGTTGCGTGCGACGTCGTCGCCTCCCGACAGCGTGTTGAGGTCGACGGCGCATCGTTCCATAAGGACGAAGCACACCGCCACGATGGGGATGAGGATGGTCACCGAGCCCCAGGTCGCTCCCCACATGCCCCCCATCAGCCAATTGGTGACCTCGCGAAGGGCGCCGTCATCGGAGATGTACTTCATGAACGATATCCCTGCCGAGAACAGATAGTTGACGACAACGCCGGACAGGACCAGCACGGACTGGGACAGGTGATGGGCCCTGGCGATGGCCAGGACCAGCACTATGCTTGACATCCCCACGATGAATGCCATCAATATGATGAGCAGGTTCTTGTTGGTGACGGTCTCTCCAAGGAGCTCGAAATGGCCGAAATATGCGCCTCCCAGCAGCAGCGGCCCCAGCACCAGGGCCATGGCTGCCCCGAACGATGCCGCGGATGAGAGGCCGAGGGTGAACGGGCTTACCAGGGGATTGCGCAGGATGCCCTGCATTACCACCCCTGACATGGCCAGGCTGGCGCCGGTCAAGGTCGCCAGAATGACCCGGGGCATCCTTGACCGGAAGATGATGGTCGAGTAATATTCCTGGTGGGGTGCATCGACCCAGTCGGGGAAGAGGTGGTGGCCCAGGACCCTCAGGGTGTCCCAGGCGGGGATATCCACCGCACCGACCCCCAGGGCGACCACGGCAACAAATGCTAGCATCATCGACAGGGTGATGATCAGGAGCAGCTTCTTCCGTCTGGA
>DAGU01000019.1:30612-46522 GCA_002498285.1 Methanomassiliicoccus sp. UBA386
TGACGCTCCCCGGTCGCCTCATGGTTCACCTGCCCTTCGCGAGGATCAGTGAGAATAGGCGGGAGGTGGCCACGGGCGGGCGCTCGGCGGTGCCGAACGAGATGGCCTCGGTAGGGTACCCCAGGTCTTCGCATAGTATGATGGTGCATTCGATTTCCCTCTCCACAATCATGCCGGCCAGCGCGTCAATGTCGAAATCCGGCCCGGTGAGCGCAAAGGGGATCTTCCCCCGGGCAACCTCGTCCAGCATCTCCGCCATCGCTGCCCTGGCATCCTTCCCGTGGGCGTCCACCACCACCGCCCGGGCAATGGGCAGGCGCAGTCTGGCGAACGCGCACTGCATCGAGGATATGCCCGGGAGCACTTCCTCCCCCAGGTGGCCAAGGCCCGCCAGCATGGGATCGCCGGTGGACAGCACCACGGCATCCTCTGGAAGTTCGTTGAGGCGGGAATAGTCCTCGATGGTGCCGACCTCGCAGTCAGGCTGAATGTACGGCCTGGCCAGTTCCAGGGAGCGCGGCGAGCCGTAGACTGCCTTGGCTCCCCGCAGACGCGCCATGGCCTCGGCCGTCATCATTCCAGGGCCGCAGCCAACGCCTATCACTATCATGCCGCCTCCCCCAGCACTTTCCCCCTCCGGTCGATGATGACGATGCCATGGCCCGGGTGCATGAGCTTGAACTTCTCGATGGAGTCGCGAACGACCCTTTCCCCCTCGGCAGAGGATACCAGCTCCTCTATCGTGCGATATCCTGTCCCCTCCAGCACCGTCGGTTCGATGAACCGGATGATGAGCGCCGGCAGGCCGAACAGTATTAGCCCCTTGCTCCTGGAGTCGAGCGCGGCCTGTATCTTCGCTCCTATCAGGACCACCTCCCGGTCCGGATATCGAAGCCGTCCGTACCTAAGTCCGACACGGCCGGTGGTGACGACCGCCCTCTCCGCCCTTCTCGCTCGCTCCACCGAGTCCTGGCCCAGATGGTCGTCCCACGGTTCCACCAGGCCGGTGGAGCCCAGGACCGATATGCCGCCCACCACGCCTATCCGGCCGTTCAGGGTCTGGAGGGCTATCCTCTCGCCGTCGATGGCCTCAAGGCGGACCAGCGCTCCTCTCTTCCCGCGGGTGGCGCAGGCCGATGCCATGGAGTCGACGATGCAGTCCATGGCCGTGTGGCTGATGGCCGGCGTCCCTTTCCCGTATCGGGGCGTGTCGTGGTCCCACCGACCGATGCCCGTGCCGACGTCCAGCGCAACCTCGTCCTGGAATCGGACGAACATGGCCCGGAACTCGATGCCGGCGGTTACGTCGCCGGGGTAGTCCCCGGAATACTTGAAGCAGCTGGCGATGCCGTCGCGCGCCGTCACATCCACGGGAGCGACGATCCCGCAGGCAAGCCGGACGTCCACACTGTCCAGTTCGCCGCCTTCCGCCGATACTATGGCGGCCTTGCATGCGGCCGCCGCCGTCGTGCCGGTGGTGAACCCCCTCCTGAGGACGGTTCCGTCGGAGGTGAGGACGGCCAGTCCGCATTGTACCAGCGCGAGCTCCGCTCGGTCCCGGCAAAGCGATACCCAAGCATCGGGATATTCGAACTTGGAGGCGGGATCGATCATCGCATCAGCTCTTCTCTGCGAACATGGTGATGATCTCGTTAATGGAGGCGACGGCCACGGGGGTCCCTCCCCTGGTGCCAGCGGTGGTAATGGATGGGAGGTCCAGGGTTCTCAGCTCCTCCTTGGACTCAGCCGCGTTGACGAAGCCCACGGGACAGCCAACAACAAGGGCCGGTCTGATCCCTTGGCCATGCATCTCGCACAGGCTTAGGAGGCAGGAGGGCGCATTGCCGATGACCACGATCGATCCGTTCAGCGCCTCGCCCAGTGCGAGCATCCCAGCGCTGGTGCGGGTGATGCCCCTCTCCTTTGCTATATCCTGCCCGTGGTCCAGCAGGCAGCCTACCGGGGATGCATGCCCTTTCTTCTGGATGCCGACCTGCACCATGCGTATGTCAGCGTAGATGGGCGCCTTCGCCCCCAACGCATCGAGCCCCGCCTGCACCGGCGAGTGCTCGAACCGCATCAGATCGGCCATGGTGAAGTCCCCCACGGCGATGGAGCAGCGCTGCCTGACCCGGTCCTCCGGGCCCGTGTTCCCTATGGTGCGGCGAGCGAGCTCGCGACTGCGGCTGGATATGCTGAAGCCTTCAGGAGTGTCCGCTCCCAGGTCAATATATGTACTTTCGGTGGTAGCCTCTCGGCGTGATGATCCCCTTGACATTCTCCCCCTCCTTGAGCAGCTTGGTGCTCTCTCCCCCTATGATCACGATGGAATGCATGTCGACCATGCCGTCATCCTCGTGAAGGGAGCCCAGGTCCGTTACGGTAAAGCTCTCCTCTTCGCGATAGGCGTTCCTGACGATGCCCACCGGAACATCCGGCCGGGCGTGTCGAAGGCCGATCTCCAGCGCCTTATGCAGATTGCCGGGGCGGTTGCGGCTCCGGGGGTTGTACATGACCATCGGTATCCCCATCTGGAATCCCAGCCCGAGACGCTTCTCTATCACTTCCCACGGCGTGAGGAGGTCGCTCAATGAGATCACCAGGAAGTCGCTGGACAGCGGCGATCCAAGGATGGAGGCGGCCGCGGTGGCCGCGGTCACGCCCGGTATGATCGATACGTCCAGTTCCGGCGCCTCGTTCTGCGCCACCTCCAGGACGATGCTGGCCATACCGTACACGCCGGCATCGCCCCCGCTCACCATGGCCACCTTCGTGGACCTGGCCAGCATGACGGCCTCCCGGGCCCTGTCGACCTCCTTGCCCATGCGGGAGGTGACGACCTTCTTCCTATCCAGCAATGGCCTTATCTGGTCCAGGTAGAACTCGTTGCCAATGACCACGTCCGATTCGTCCACGGCCCTCTTCGCCAGGGGGGTCATGTTATCCAGGTCCCCCGGGCCGATGCTGACCACGAACAATCGCCCCATGTTCTCATCTTGCGATGGCGACCGTGACATTTCCATACGCCCTCCTTTTCATCACAATTTCCTTCCTCTTTGCCAAAGCCAGGGCCGATGGTTCGGCCACCCCCACCAGGCCGATCAGCTCGGCCTTCGAGCGGGACACTGGCTGAGAGTTGATGGTCTCGTCGTCGATGAGGAACAGCCTGCCATCCAGTTCCCGGACGGCGGACAGCAGTCCGGCCTCATCGGCCTTCTTGATGGTGGAGGTGTATGCCAGCACCTCCTCCCTTTCGATGTTCATTGAGGCAAGGGCCCCCAGGACCGCCTGCATTATCTCCTCGGCAGCGGTGCCGCGGTTGCATCCGATGCCCACCACGTACTCGCCCTTCGATGCCAGGATGGAGACGTTCGATGAAGCCAGCACCACCGCTGGGCCGTCGATCTGGTATACAGGGACGTCTCCCTTCAGGAAGGCCTTGTTGACGGCGACCGTGGAGCCCTTGTTCACGACCTCCAGGCCATGCCGGCAGGCGATCTCCTCCACCGAGTCCTTTCCCAGAGCGTCGGTGGCGGTCGATATCACCGGCACCAGGCCATGCCCGGCCAGGGACCTTGCGATCTCGTTCCCTCCGTGGTGACCTCCCAGTACTGGAATGCAGAACCGGAGGTCGGGGGTCACCACCACGACGGCAGGGTCGACCCACTTGTCATGCACCAGCGGCGCGATCTTTCTGACCACTATCCCCATGGCCATTATGGCCACGATGCCCTCGTATTCGCGGAACGCCCGGGTCAGAGCATCCGAATGCTCCATCACATCGCCCTTCAACCACCCGGCCAGGGTCCGGGCCTGCTCTGGATGGCCGACGTGCACCACAGCTAGTCTCAAGAGTACAGCACCGACCTTTGGTAGCGTCCCGCGGGATCGACGACCCCTCCGACTATGATCAGGGCGGTCTTGCTTATGCCCGCTTCCTCCGCCTTCTGGACGATATTGCCCACTTGGCCAGTGACCACCTTCTGGTCGGGCCAGGATGCATGGTAGACCACCGCGGCCGGAGTGTCCCGGGGGCAGCGCAGCTTTCCCACGATCTCTGCTAGTTTCTCCGTACCGAGGAAGAACACCATGGAGGCCCCGGCTTCGGACAGCTTGGAGATGTTATCCTCCTCCAGGGTCTGGCCCGCCGGCCTGGTGATGATCAAGGTCTCGGAGACGCCCTTGAGGGTATACTGGGTCTTCAGGGCCGCTGATGCAGCGAACAACGAACTGACGCCGGGGACGACCCTCACCTCCACGCCTTGCCGCTCCAGCTCGGCGATCTGCTCCACTATCGAACCGTACAGGGAGGGATCGCCGCTGTGCAGGCGGACGACCTTCTTGCCCGCCTTGGCCGCGTCCACCATGGCCGGCACCATCTCTTCGATCCTCATCCCCCAGCTGTCGAGCTTCTCTTGGGCTCCAGACCTTTCGACCAGGGCGGGGTTGACGAGCGAGCCGGCGTAGATGAGGAGATCGGCGGTGATCAGCAGCTCATTGCCTTTCAGTGTTATGAGGTCCGGGTCCCCCGGACCGGCTCCGACGAACCATACGACCGGAGGGGCCATATCACGCCCTCCTCGCGAACATGACGCTCATATAATCGCACGTTTCCGGGAGACCGTCCCCGTGATACACCTTCTCCCCCTCCAGATACATCCTCTCTATGAGATGGAACTGCGAGTATCCCGAGGAACGAAGCTTGGCCATCATCTCGCGGGGCGAGCGGACCTTCAGCATCACGAGGCATTCATCCCCCGAGCCGTCGGTGACCGTGAAGCCCGAGTTGACCGGGACCTGCAAGCGCGAGGCGAAGGCGGTGATGGAGCTGATGCCCGGCTCCACCTTGATCTCGATATCGGGATACCTTGCCTTCAGTATCTCGCATTGGCGGGAGAAGGTCGAATAGAAGTTGGGATCGCCCAGGATGCCCAGCACCGCGGTGCCGCTGATCGCCGCCGGGGCGATGGCCTCTGCGTTCCTCTCCAGCGCCTGCCGTATCTCCGCCTCGTCGTTCACCATGGGGAACTCCAGAACCACTGGCTCACAGTGGTCCTTCACAAGTTCGCGGGCCATCCTTCCGGGAACGAAGACCGCGTCCGCCGAACGGAGAAGGCGCACCGCCCTCAGGGTGAGGAGCTCCTTATCGCCGGGTCCGAGACCCACTCCGACGAGCATCAGTTCACCTCTCCGACGATGATGAACACCGGGTCGATGGGGCGGAACATGATGCTGCCCGCCAGGTCATGCGAGCGGCTGACCTGCACATGGATGGCCTCCTTGAAGATGCCCAGCTTGTTCATGCTGACGACCGCCTTGTTCATGGAGCTGAGCAGAACGGTGTTGACCACTATGCGGCCGTCAACGCGGTCCTTGAGCAGCGCCAACATCTCATCCAGGCGCCTGGTCCCGCCCACGAACGCGCCATCTAGATGGTCGCACTCCTTGAGAAAATCGATGCCATCCTGATGCCGCAGCTCGACGTTGCTCTTCCCCCAGGTGTTCAATTTCACCCTGGAGACATCCATCGCCTCCTTCCGAACGTCCACCGCATAGACCTTCTCGGCGATCTCGGCCATGGCCATGGCCACCTTGCAGGTTCCGCAGCCGATGTCAGCGACCACATCCCCTTTCTTGAGGCCAAGCTTCTGAATGGAAACGGCCATGACCTCATCCTGGGTCGGCCCGCCTTTGAATCTCATTATTGGATGTAATCTCCGAGAACTATTTAAGATGGATATATCATCCAACTGCACCCCCTTATGGCCGTCCCCGTCATCGCCAGGCGCGCCGAACTGAAGGGGGCCAGCATGCAGCTAATGATCGATGTCCAGCTTTCCACGGGAAGGAGCCGTTCGTTCGGGACGTCACTGATGGCTTGGCGGCTGGCGACCCTCCGTCGGGCGCTCGCCGAGCCCTGTCCGGGGTTCGAGCGCCCTTATGCGCTCCAAGGTCCACTCCGCGCCCTTGCTGACGTACAGGCTCTTGTCCTTGAGCAGGGCCTCCAGCCTGGGCACCGAGGAGCAATGCGCCAGATGCATCCGTTCCGCCATCCTGCCGAGGGCCCAGATGGCCATGCCGCGGACATGGGCGCTGGCATCGTCCATCAGGGCGTTCAGCCGTTCGATCGCTTCCTCCCTTCCCGCTCCCGTACCGGCCAGTTCCCCCAGGGCCCAGGCGGCGTTCTCCCTGACCTCGGCATCCTCATCGCCCAGCAAGGTGATGAGATCGTCAAGCGGAAAGTCGCCGGCGACCTTGTTCTGGGCCAGTTTGCCCACGCTCCATGTAGCCGATCTCCTGATATCGGCATCGTCATCGTGGAGCAGCATGGTCAGCGCAGGAAGCGAGGACGCGTCCGCCTCCCTTGCCCTCAATATCTCGTTCAACGATCTCAGGGCTAGGCTCATGCGGTCCTTCTCGCCGGAACGTAGGTCCTCGTTGATCGCCGCCAGTCTCTTAGATGGCACACTCATTTCTTGGCGTCCGGCTTAGGCATGTAGAAATCGCACTGCCCGTAGAAGCTCTCGCCCTCGCACACCTCATAGTCCTTAAGGTGCAGGACGTCACATCTGATGCGTCGAGCCTTGCAGCTCGAGCAACGGCCGTCCGGGGCATGCCATAAACACCGCTTCATCGTTTGCTCCCCTTCGCTCATGGCTCTCCTGAGAGAATGTCCATACATGCTGATATATTCTATTGTGGCCCGCCCTTAGTACATTGGCCTAGGCACACGTCCCGTGAGCAATTAATTATAGGCAGACGTCCAAACAGGGGGCCATGGCCACGGTGGACCTCATGGACCTGGTGGGGCAGAGGATGGAGGACATGGAAGAGGACGAGGAGGTCGAGGCCGAGGCCACCTATTTCATAAGCGACTCAGGGCCGTGGAGCTTCATGGTCGTGCGGGCCGACGGCGAGATCGTCGGCTTCGAGTTCCTTGAGACGGAGAACAGCTGGAGGCGCCCCGAAGCCATCGAAGAGTACAATGCGGTCGCCAACTCTGACCTCGAGGTGCTGGTCATAGTGCCGGACGAGGCGTTCGTCGAGGCCACCGAGATGCTTTACCAATCGGGCGGCGTCGGCATCACCATTTCCAGCTACCACGCCATGGAGCTGTCGTCCAGGCCCTTGGTGTCTTGAGGTCGGCTGCTCGCTCGCCGCTCCTCGAGCCCTACCTCTTGTGTCGCTTCCTTGTCCTGCGCTCCCAGTCCTTTGGCCGCTCGCTGTAGCCGCGGGCGCGCCAGTAGGCGATGTTGTTCGGGTTCAGCTGATTGGAGCGCCTGTTCCGTTCCTCCAGGTAGCTTTCCATGTTCATCGGGCGGCCTTCGGCGTCGGTAACTTTCAGCTCCGCCGAGGTCTCCGCCGAAGGAACAGCACCGGCCTTCTTGGCCTTCATCGAGCGGGCCACCAGCTGCACGATGTGGCATCCAAAGCCCAGCGCATCGCACTTGGTGATCAGGAAACTGGATATGGAATTGGCCTCGCCCAGCACCGACCCCCTCTTCCCATGTTCATAGATGTAATCGAGGACGATGGTGATGTCCTTGTCGCCGGTGGCCAGGACGAACACGTCCGGGCAATCCTCGTCGTGTAGGCGGTCCACCACGGCGCAGTGCATCGACGGGTCGGTGAGGCTCTTCCCGAACACCACCCTCTTGGTCCTCGGATCGATATGCCGGAACGATTTGCTCTCCACCAGGACGAAGCCGCGGCGTTCATAGTCCTCCCTGGTCCGCTCGGACCTCCATATGGTGGCCTCGTCAACGAAAACGCGGCCTTCCACTACCCTCCCTAGGGTGGAGCCGTACTCTACCAGCAGGGTGCCGATCTTCTCCAGTATGGCGATGTCCCCTGAGTCCCACAGCCCTCTCTCCATGTTGGGGCCGTCGACATAGATGCCCACGGTGGTCAAGGCCTCGCCTCCAGGCGTTCGAGGATGACATCGTCGGCGCTCTGCCCCTCCAGCACGCGGTTCAGCAGGGCAAGGAGCATGCGAGGGATGGTGAAGGTGACGGTCTGCTCGCTCTCCATGTACTTCACCAACTGCTCGCTCAGCACGTAGCTGTACCTGGCCAGCGCTTCGTAGTAATCGAGCACGGTGATCTTGGCCACGATCTCCTTGGCAGCCTCCTCTGTCAGGCCCTCCTCCTCCGCTTCGGCTATGAGCCGGTGGACCTCGGCATCCAGCTCCTCGATGTTGGGCTCCGGGAACCGCGTGGGGTCGCGATACGCCTCCCGCGACAGGTCTAGGAGCTTCTTGCCAATGAGCACCACGACCTCGTGCATGCTGCGCTCCGAGGCCTCGGCCCCGTCGAGGAGGAAGCGCCCCGTCTCGGGATCGATGCCGATATCGAAGCCCAGCACCGCCAGGTCGTTCTTTCCGTCGGCGGTGCGCTCGCTCACCGGGAACTGCACCTGGGCCTTGATACCGCTAAGCTCCCGCAGCAGCCTGCGGAACTCTTCCAGCCCCTCCGGGGACAGTTCGTGGGCGATGCAACCCATAGCATCGGGCAGCGGTTCGTCATTGGCGTCAGTCTCGATGAGCATCATCTGCTCAAGCACCTCATCGTCCTCCGGGGTCCAGCCATGGACCTTGATCCGGCAGCCCTTGATGCACCGCTTGCGCGCGTCGCGAGCCAAGAACTCGGCCAGAGCATAGTAGTCGGGGTTCTCGGTCCTCTCCAGCCCGAACCTTTTCGACACATCGTACAGAAGAAGCGCCAGGGTGCCGGATGCGGGGATGACCTCCAGCTCGAACCTCCCCTGGTCGGGCGAGATGAACTCCCAGTAGCGTTCGATGATCTCCGGCGGATAGAAGAACTCATGGTGGCCGTAGATGTTGTTCAGGCGGAAGAGGTTCTTGAGGAAGTAACGCGAGTACTTGCGCAGATCGGCCGGGAGCTCCTGCGTCGGGATGCGCTTCCTGAGCACCGGCACGGCCAGTTCGCCCTCCTGCAGGTCCTCGGCCTCGATCTCCCTCATTTGCCGCCCGCCGTCGCGCCATTCCTCCAGGGAAAAGCGGAGCATGTCCTCGTTCTCTTCGCTGAGGCGGCCGGACAGATCGTCGATCGCGCTCTCCACTGAAGGGCGCAGCAGCCTCCTCATCAGTTGGTCGCGGCTCTCCCCGGTGACGGAGGCCTCCTCCAACATGCGGAACAGCGTGGAGGCCCTGACGCTAAGGCCCTTGGACGCCACCTGTGTATATCTCTCCCTGAACACTGCCTCGGCGTTGAACTCCATCGCCTTGGCAAGTTCGATGCCCCTTTCGCGGTCCCGGAGATGGCGCGCCTCTTCCACCTTGTTGATGACGGCCCCGCGCCCCATTAGGAGGTAGCGGTCGCCCTCCAGCACCGGTATGAGATCGAGAAGGGCCGCCAATATCTCCGCGTCGACCCGTTGGTCGGCGGGGACCTCGCGTATGTTCATGGCCCGAGTATCGGCCGGGGCACATATGGTTCTTTTCGCTCACATGTCGATATGCAGGCATCCATCGACGACCTCCACCCGGTAGGCCCGAAGATCGTTGACGCGGCCCTCATGGCTCAGACCCTGCACCACCTTTCCGGTGCGGATATCGAAGCGTGCTCCGTGGAGGGGGCAGATGATGATAAAGCCGTCCCTTGAGCCGAGCGCCAGATTGGCGAACTGATGCGAGCAGGTGCCATCCATGGCGTGGAACTGGCCGTCCAGGTTGGCGACGAGGATCACTCGCCCCAGTATGCTCACCGCCTTCATGCCGTTGAGCGGGACGTCCTCGACCAGGCAGGCCTTGATGAGCACCATGGTGCGAACATGGAAGGCGGAACTATTTCATCGTCGCGCGACGGGAACGATAAATAGATAGGAACGCGCTCGCCAGGCGGACAAGCACATGATAATCGACAGTCACGTCCATATGTGGTTGAGGGACCATCTGCCCAACAAGATGGTCCGCATGTACCTGGAACCGCTGCAGGCCCTCAAGGAGGTCATGGACTGGGAGGTGGACATCGACGATGTCTGGCCGGAGTACGGCGCCACCGCGCCCAAGCTCATGGAGATGCTCGACGCCGGCGGGGTGGACAAGGCGGTCGTTCTGCCGATCGACTTCAACCTGGTGGAGCAGGCGCGCATCGGCGTGGAGGAGTACAACACCTGGACGTTCGAGAGCTGCGCCGCCTACCCCGACCGCATGATCCCCTTCATCGGAGTGGACCCCCAGCGTGGGGAAGCAGCCCTGAAGATTCTGGACCACTACACCTCGAAATATAACGCTCTGGGCGTGAAGATATACCCGCCCACCGGATGGTATCCTAACGAGGAGCGCATCCGTTCGTTCTATGATCGAGTGAACGATCTCGGACTGGTCATGGTCACCCATGCCGGGGCGGCCTGGACGTCGCTGGACGAGAAGTACGCCGAGCCCCGGTACTGGAGGGAGTTCCTGGAGGATTATCCGGACACCAACCTGGTCATCGCCCACCTGGGCGGAAAATGGAGGTCGCAGGCACTGGAGCTGTGCGAGCGGTATCCCAACTGCTACACCGATTGCTCGGCCCTGCAGGGATGGCTCCCGTCCGATCCGGACACTGCAGAGAGCCGGCTCAGGGAGATCGCGGGGCGCGTTCCCGACAAGATCTCCTTTGGCACAGACTATCCGCTGTTCGACCTGGGCTATCCCTCATCCATGTGGGTCGACTTCGTAAAGGATAGGCCATGGGCGGACGAGGACACCAAGGCCAAGCTGCTGGGAGGGAACATGCGCAAGGTGCTGGGGATCTAACGTTCGCCCAGTTCCCGCCGGATCGCTCCCCCATCAGCCGCAGACGAGCACGCGGAGAAGGCGGCAAAGACCATACGGGCGCCGTCAACCGGCCGGCCTGAAGATCTGAAGAGCCAGCACCGTTGGGAAGACGGCGCCGACAATCACCCACAGCAGCCAGTAGCTGCACTGCGATGAGCGCGCGGGATCTAGCGGCTTAGGCGGCGATGTCCGATGCTATCCAGATCGTCCCAGGCGCCATCCATTCATCACTGACATTCCGCGGCGGGGAGGCACGCCTCGGCCCTTTCGACGCCGGCGGATGTCGAGGCCATCGGAGACGCTCCGCGCAAGTCGGAACGGACGTCAATTAAAGATGGGCGGTCAGAGGCTCATTCGACATCGACGTACGGCTCTCCCCATCTTTCGTTGAAGAACGCTTCGCCGCGAGGTAGCCGCTCAGGCCTCTCCCTTTGCTGAGCGGACTGCTTCTCGGACAGGAGCGATGCGTCCTCGCCGGGATAGCCGCAGATGACCATGGTTATGACGACGTAATCGTCGGGAACGCCGCATGCCACTTTGGCCTTGTGGGGGTCGTATCCGGCGACGGGGTGGGCGATCAACCCAAGCTCGGTGGCCCTCAGCAGCACCTGACCAACGGCCAGGCCGCAGCTGAACTGATAATAGTCCCTCCCCTCGTTCAGGCGGCAGTCCAGGGACGGTTTGGAGGCTACCGCCAGTATCAGAGGCGCCGCCGTCGCCCATGCGTTGCCGCGGCTCAACGTTTCCTTCATCCTGCGGAGTCCTTCATGGCGGCACACCACCACCCGCCACGGCTGGTTGTTGCTGCAGCTGGCGGAGAGGCGCATGGCCTCGATGAGCGCGGCAACCTTCCCCTTCTCCACTGGCCGGTCGGAGAATGCCCGAAGGGCCCGGCGGACCGCAATGGCATCGACAACGTCCATATGAGCGCGTTATGCACGGCGGCCAACAAATCATTGTCGACAAGTGGGCCAGAGCCCCGCCTCCCGGGGCAAACATTTTAATCGGAAAGTCCCATCGAGGGCTCTGCGGGCTCGTGGCTTAGCCTGGATATAGCACTGGCCTTCTATCACGGCTTGCCGTGGAAGTAAGCCAGTGGTCTCGGGTTCGAATCCCCCTCCAGGGGGCGAAATTCCCGACGAGCCCGCCAATTCCAACAAAAAGATTCATTTAGGTCCACTCATTGTGGGCAAGAATACAAATGGGAGCAATTCAATGAAGAGAAGCTCACGCGCTTGGAAGAAGCGAGGCAACCAGAGATGGAAATGGCGCAAGAAGAAGATGAGACGCAGAAAGCGCCAGCAGAAGATGAGAAAGGCTTAACGCTGACCAGTGGGGGTATGGGCTAACACGGTATACTCGCGGGCTCCAGTTATCGGGAATGACTGCGAACGGGTTTGCTGACCGGTGATGACTAACTGGAGCAAGGACCCGTTGATTCCTGCAGGGTCGCTCCCTGCGTGGTGGAAACCCGCTGATCTGGGTTCAAATCCCAGTGCCCCCACTCATAACTCTGGCTAACGGCAAAAATGCCCTTTACATTTTTGTGCGTTCTCTTCGTTTTCCATTATTATCTTCTTAGATGCTTATTTTGTCCTTGTACCAATGTATGTAGCGTTCAGTCCGCCAGGACACGGGGTCCCGCCTCGCAAGCGAACTGTCTGGCTCGGTCAGGTGCCACGGCGACCGCCACATTCTCACATGCCTGTCAGAGCCGTATCGACGTCGGGCCGTCCACCTGACCATACGTTCGACCGGCTTTGAATCAGATCTGCAGATGATCATCGATAGTTGTGGCGGACTAGACGTTCGCTAATTGTTAGAAGGGAGCGCCCTCCGTGCGATGATTTATAGGGAACGTGCACGAACATGCTTAACGGGTGGAGCAAAACGCTCCGTAGGAGGCAAACATGGCACTTGGAAGAGCGAACGAGCGATGGTGGGGGAGGGTGGCCCTCGGGGTCATCGCCCTCATCGCTGGGTTGGCGTTCCTGATAGTTCCAGGTATCACGCTGGTGGTGTTCCTGTGGATCTTCGGGGCGTTCATGATCCTGACCGGACTGGTCCTCATATCGTATGCGTGGTCCAGGCCGAAGGGGACGAGACATCGAGCGCTCAACTTCGCGGAGGGCGGGATCAATATCGTGATAGGCATCGTAGCCCTGCTGGCTCCCGGACTTACGTCCCTGCTGGTCGTCTACCTGGTAGCGGCCTTCGCCATCATAGCTGGCATACTGCAGATCGCCGAAGGCATACTCACGCCCTCGGGGAGGACGACGTGGGGAGCCTCAAGCCGTGGCATGCTGGTGATCGCGGGGGCCTGGGCCCTTCTCATCGGGATACTGCTGGCCCTGTTCCCTGCTGGCGGGATACTCGCCTTGATGTGGCTCATCGGGATTTTCCTCATAGTCCTGGGTGCCTTCAACATCCTTGCAGGCATCAGAGGGAGGTCCGCCACAGAGGTCACGAGCTTGCCGACCCGGTAAACCCTTTCCTTTTTTCCCCAGTATGGGGTGGCGATGGACGCGGCCGCTCCTATGAACGAAACATCACGCTGACAGCGCCGAGCGGCGATCATACGACGAATGGGGGATGGGGTCGCCCCCATCGGCCGTAAATAACACATTTTCTGCTTTAGTATGATATCTGTTCAGATAGTGTCCGAAACGGAGCAAAGATATTTTTAACCCTTCTCTAATATTCCCTTGGGGAGTCCCCGTGGACCTTCTCCAACTTCCCCACCATATTCTTTAATCTTCGGGGGCTCCTCTCAATCTTAGAGCATTTGCGCTCATCGCCCGGTCTCGATCGCAGTGAAAAGTTCTGAAAAATGACTGAGGTAAGTGCGCAAGGCACCTCCCTCATTTTCCGGCGGGCTGACGCCCTCATGACCTGACTATGCGCTGTATCTCCTTATGAGCTTCCTCGGCAGGAGCGGCGGTGTTAACCATGTGGACCTCGCATTTGTCGAGATAATGGCGGAAGAAGTCGGTGCGCAGCTTCAGCTTCCTATCGTCCCTGACCAGCTGATGCGGGTTGCAGAAATCATTGGACAGCAGGTACTGGAGCGCGTCCTCGGTGCTCATCTCCCTTGATAGGACGTTGTCGCTCTTGTCCCGTTTGAGAAGTATGATCTTGCGCATGGTGGTCATGGGCACGACGCCCCCCAAGCCGACCGCCCAGCGGACGTTAACGATGGCGCGGCCCTTATTGTCGAACTCCGTCTCGTCCACCAGAGAGCGGTATTCGGGCCAGATGCCCCCAATGTCCTCGTCGATGTAGAAGTTCTTCTCCGAGCCAAAGGCCAACGGCAGGCGGTCCGAGAGGTGCACGAAGTACCAGTCGTCGGTGATCAACCGGGCGTCCTGTCCACGCAGCAGGCCCCAGGAATGGGTCGTCTTGCCCGTCTTCGATGGAGCGATGAGCGAGGCCCCGGTTCCCGCCACATCGAGCGCCGCGCCGTGCACCGAATAGATGCGGTGCTGGTCCTCCAACAGATCGGACACCACTGCCAGCGCCACGCTCTTTATCCAGCCGTAGTATTCGAAGTTGAACAGGAACGCCGTCCGCGTAAGGGGATCGTACTTGACGGTCAAACCTTCCTCCGGTTGGTCCAGGACGATCAGGCGGCAATGGGAGCGGACGTTCTCCGACATGTTATAGAAGTTGTTCTCCCAGACGTCCTTGACGCGCTCCTGGTCAGTGAGCAGGCGCACGCAGGCTCCGTGGATCTCCGACTTCACCGAGTATAGAAACCTCTCCTTTAGGCTCTCAAACAGCTCCTTGGTCTCCGTAGGACCGATCGGCTCGACGGTGTACATGGCAGGCAATGAACGAATGGCGCCCATTAATAGGCTGTCCTTGCCTAGCCGCCGTTGGAGTGCTTCAGCAGCTTGTATTCCATGCTGTCTAACAGGGCGGCGAGGGATGCCTCGATGATGTTAGTGGACACTCCCACGGTGGTCCACGTCTCCTTGCCGTCGGTGGAGCGTATGAGCACCCTGACCTTGGCCCCGGTGGCATCCTTACCGTCGATCACCCTCACCTTGTAGTCGGCTAGTCTGACCTCCTTGAGCTGGGGGTAGAACCTCTCCAGCGCCTTTCTGACCGCGCGGTCGAGGGCGTTGACCGGACCGTTGCCATTGGCGGCGGTATGCTCCATCGTCCCGCTGGAATCAAGGACCCTGATGCTCGCCTCCGACGATACGTTCTTCCCGCTGACGTCGACGAATATGCGGAATCCCTCCAGATGGAACGGCGGCTTGATGCCGTCACGCAGTCTGCGTACCAGCAGCTCGAAGGACGCATCGGCGCCTTCGAACTGGTAGCCCTCGGCCTCCAGCATCTTGAGGCGCTCTAGGATCGCCCGTCCGCCCTCCTTCTCGGCGTCGATGCCGAACTCCTTGACCTTGCCCTGTATGGAGGCGGTGCCGGCCAGCTCGGAGATGAGCATGCGGCGCTGGTTGCCGACAAGCGAGGGATCGACGTGCTCGTAGGTGCGTGGATCGCGCATCATGGCACTGACGTGCACCCCACCCTTGTGAGCGAAGGCGCTCCTTCCCACGTATGGAAGCTTAGGGTCGGCTAGCACATTGGCGGTCTCGGCCACGAAGGCGGAAAGGGACGTTAGGGGCCCGAGATCGGGCGGTGTTATCGTCTTGTTCATCTTCAAGGACAGGTTGGGGATGATGGAGCACAGGTTGGCGTTCCCTGTCCTCTCGCCAAGGCCGTTGACGGTCCCCTGCACCATGGTCGCGCCAGCCACGACCGCGGCCAGGGAGTTGGCCACTGCCAGCTCCCCATCGTTGTGCGCATGGATGCCTATGGAGGTGTCGAAGCGCCTGCCGACCTCCTTCACGGCATCGCTGACGAAGCTAGGCAGCGAGCCGCCATTGGTGTCGCACAGGACCAGCCAGTCAGCGCCGGCCGAGGCGGCCGATTCCAGCACTTCCATGGCGTACGGGGCATTGTTAGCATACCCGTCGAAGAAGTGCTCGGCGTCGAAGACAACCTCTCGGCCGTTGGACTTGAGGAAGGCCACGCTGTCAGCGACCAGTTCCAGGTTCTCCCTGTTGGAGATCTTCAAGGCGTTGGCCACATGAAGGTCCCAGCTCTTGCCGAAGATGG
>DAGU01000019.1:46758-54375 GCA_002498285.1 Methanomassiliicoccus sp. UBA386
TTGGAACCGGGCCATCCGCCTTCGATATAGTCCATCCCGAAATGGTCGAGCCTCTTCAGGATGTCCAGCTTATCTTCGGTCGAAAAGGAGACACCCTCTGTCTGGGAGCCGTCCCTGAGCGTGGTGTCGTATAACGCGACTTTATCCGCTAATAATTAGATCCACTCCGGATGGCCTTCGTCAATACGGGGACCATATATTAAGTCATGGACCGGCACTTCGCCTCTCGTCGGGCCTCCTCATCCTTGAGGATGGCCAGCAGATCGCTCAGCAAGGCGCTGGCCGTTTCCTTGCGCCCTGCGCCGCGGCCTACCACCGTGATGTCGCCTGCCAGGTCGGTCAGCATCTGGGCGATGTTGAGCGTGCCTCCGATGCTCAGCGGATGTCCTGCCGGCACCAGGCGGGGGGCCACCTCCAGCTTGTCCCTCGACACCTCTCCGATCAGGCGTATGACCTTCTTCTGCTCGGCCGCCAGGGTGATCGCCTCCTCGGTGATGCCGCGTATGCCGGTCCGGACGACGTCCGAATAGGTGACGTCGCGGTCGAAGATGGCATTGGCCAGGATGGCCAGCTTACATGCCGAGTCGACGCCGTCGATGTCGTACGTCGGGTCCGTTTCTGCGTAACCGAGCTCCTGGGCCTCGCGCAGCGCAAAGTCGAAGGAGAGCCCCTCCTCCTTCATGCGATGGAGGATGAAGTTGCATGTGCCGTTTAGAATGCCGCGCAGAGAGATGATGTCCTCCCCCATCAGCAGCTCGCGTGAGAGGTTGATGACCGGCATGGCCCCGCCGACCGAGGCCTCGTATCTCAGATGTACCCGGTTGCGGGCGGCAAGCTCGGTGAGCTCGCGGAACCTCAGGGCCAAGGGCCCCTTGTTGGATGTGGCGACATGCCGGCCGGCCGCCAGGGCGGTGCGGATGTGCTTGTAGCCCAATCCGCCGTCCACGATGTTGGTCGGCGTTACTTCCAACAGGAGATCGTACGCCGTCTCCTGAAGCAACTTTTCCACGTCATCGGGGGCCTCGCCCTTCCCTACGCGGCTGGTGGATTGCTTGCGCTGCAGCAGCTCATCGGGGTCCAGCCCCGAGGGGTCGAGGGCCAGGGAGCGCGCGTCGAACGCCCCTACGATGCGAACCCTCTCGCCGAAACGCTTGACGAACAGCTCCTGCTTGTCGCGGATGGCCTCTGTGATGCCCTGGCCCACCACCCCGAAGCCGGCGATGAGGACATCCATCACTCCAGCCCCCTGATGAGCATGTAGCCGCCGTTCTCAGCATGCTGGCGGAAGAACTGTTCGACCGTCTCCAGCGATCCCTTGCGGGTCACTCTCCCGGTGACCATGGCCGCTCGCGAGCCGGACGTCAGGGAGCCGGTGATCCTTATGTCCAGAGATGCCACCCCTTCCATGGACTCCATGCCGTGGGTGAGCGCCTCGATCTCCCTGGACGATATGTCGCCCACCAGGAGGTACTGCAGAGGATACGACTCGTAGACCGCGTCCATCTTGACCACGATCACGTTGCTGCCCTCCCACACCTCCATGATGCGCTCCAGGGACTTGTCGGTACGGACCTCGAAGGTGACGTTGACGGCGATGCGGCCGCCCACCATGGCGTCGTGGTGGTGTACCACTCCAATTATATTTCCGTCGTTGGCGGATATGGGCTCTAGCGCCCCCACCAGCTGGCCGGGAACGTCCATTAGGCTCAGGTCCACGTTTACCTTCATATCGATCCGTCCTGCCTGCTAATCGGCGAGGAGCTAATTAATCCAATGGTCCGCCGAAGCATCGTTCCGAAAAAGAGCATGGCGCCGAGGGTGAGATTTGAACTCACGAGTCCTTGCGGACACAAGCTTTCCAGGCTTGCGCCTTACCGGTCTGGGCCACCTCGGCCTGGTTTTCCTCCCTACCGCTTCCTATCATTTAAAGATGTCGGACCCTGCTGGATGGGTTCTTCCAACGCCAAGGGGGCCGCGGAGCGAGTCGCGCAGCGTGGGTCGCCCCCGGCGCGCCGCTCGGACGGCCTCACGGTCGAGCTCGACCACCACAATGTCTTCCTTGAAGTAGGCGGCCTTGGCCAACCGCTCCCCTCCGGGACCGGCCGCCTCGGCCCCGCCGAAGAACACCTGGCTGAGCTGGGTCCCGGCCTGGTTGGAGTACAGGCAATATGAGGCGTTCTCAACGGCCCTGGCGGGCACCAGCCTCTCGAACAGCTGGAGGGAGGTGACGGGTGAAGCGGACAGGCATACGATGGCCTCGGCTCCCTGAAGAGCATACCATTTGCTTAGCTCCGGGAACGAGAGATCGTAGCATATGACCACGCCGATCCTCATCCCGTTCGCTTCCATGGGAGCGGGCGCGCCGCCGGGAGTGAAGTAGAACCCCTCCTCGAAGGGTCCGAAGTTGGCCAGGTTGACCTTGTCATACCTCTGAACATTCCCGTCCGGAGAGACCATCACCGCGCTGTTGCGCAGCACCCCCGGCAGTTCGTCATCCCAGGCGGCCATGCCGAAAAGGATCGGAGAGCCGACCTCGGAGGACATCTTTTCCACTGCGGCCACTGACGGCCCATCGATATCCTCGGCTAGGCGGAACACCTCGTCCCTTACCATGTACCCGGTGAGGAACAGCTCCGGGAAGATGTAGAGGTCCGCCTCCCGCTTGGAGAGCATACGCTCCATCCTTGAGAGGTTCTCCTCCTTGTTCCCAAGGGCGCAGGGGATCTGGCAGAGGGCCGCGCGCATCATGCGGACGATTATGGCCGTGGCACGATATTAGCCTTGGCAGGATAAGCCATAAGTTCTGCCTTTGCCTTCCACCTTCGATGAGGCCGCAGCTGAGGGAGCACGCCAGGGATGCCATAGAGGATTTCGTCCGCCATCATGTAGAGATGAGCGGAGGCAGCGGCGTCATCATCGGCCTCAGCGGGGGCCTGGACTCGGTGACGGTGTCCAAGCTGTGCTGCGATGCCCTCGGTCCGGACCGGGTGCTGAATATCTACATGCCATCCGCCACCTCGTCGGCGCAGGACCTCCGGGACGCTGAGGAGCTGTGCTGCCTGACGGGCGCCGAGCTCTGCGTCATCGATATCTGCCCGGCAGTGGAGGCGTTCCGCTCCATCCTGCCGGGGATGGAGCGAACGGACGTGGCCGGGAATGTCATGGCCAGGTGCCGCATGGTCGTGCTGTTCCATCACGCCCGCCTCATGGGCCGGGTGGTGATGGGGACCAGCAATAAGAGTGAGCTCCTGACCGGCTATTTCACCAAGTTCGGGGACGGCGGCTCGGACTTCTGCCCTCTCGGCGACCTGTACAAGACGGAGGTCCGGGAGCTGGCCCGTCAGATAGGGGTGCCTCAGGCCATCATCGGCAAGGCGCCCTCGGCCGGGCTGTGGGGTGGGCAGACCGATGAGATCGAGATGGGGATGACCTACGATGAGCTGGACCAAGTGCTATTCGGCATCGAGAAGGGCCTCGACGACGAGGCCATCGCGGCCGAGACGTCCATCTCCATGGACAAGGTGTCCAGGGCCCGTTCGATGTATCGCTGCAGCGTGCACAAGAGGAAGATGCCGCTCATACCCAAGCTGGGCGTCCGCACCCTTGGCCTGGACTGGAGAGAGTGATCAGCGGCGCAGGCGCTCGACCAGACGAGCGTCGTCGATGGCGTCGAAGAACACCCGGTCGGCCCGCTTCCCCCAGGCCCAGGCGAACCTCTGAGGCGTTCGCAGCCGCAGTTCGATGAGCCCGCGCTTGCGCGTCGTCACCCCGACCACCGGGCCAGCCATGCGAAAGGATATGCCGATCTTTCTCGGCCCGGCATCCACCAGCCTAGCGTCCACCACGTTGTCCAGGGGGATCGTCGCCTTGAAGTACCATCCCTGCCTCAGCACCAGCCGGTCATCGTGCAGCTCGTGGTCCGTGAGGAAGGGCGATACTCCGAGGAAAAGTGATACGAACAGCAGCAGGATCATGACCGACGCTCCAAGGACCGGATCGACGGGAGTGCCGAGCATGATCAGCAGAACGGCCGTGGGGACAAAGAGATGAAGCGCCAGGTTCGGCAGGAACACCTGCTTGGAATATGGATAAGGTGACATGGCCATGCCCTTGAATCGCCGCGGGGATATGGCAATAAGCCTTCTAAACTACTTCTAAAGGGGCATTTGAGGGAAATGTTTATAAAATACCTCTTTATTTGCGGAGGTACACGCTCCCGTAGTGTAGCGGCCAATCATGAAGCCCTCTCGAGGCTTCGACTCGGGTTCAAATCCCGACGGGAGCACCATCACTGTTATCAAGTCATTCTTCTTGGATTTCTATCAAAATGGCCATTCTCCATTGGCGGCCAAACCCTTCCATTTTTCTTCCTGGCGCGCCCCAAACCTGCCCCTTATAGTAAAGGATGCAGTCATGACCTCCAGTGCCTCTCCCCTTCGCGCGCTCGCTCCTTCCATCGGCCTGACAAGGGCATTGGATGCTGTGCCCACTGCCCATGATCGGACTCTCCGTTTTTCGAGGGGGAAGGAGATGGGCGTCGCATCCGCGAGGGGTCGTCCGCGACGCGATCGGCCCTGTTCCAAAGCAGCGGTCGGACCGGGCCGCGTGTCAAGAGATGATAGGTGGTCAGAACTCTACATCTGATGTAGTGTTTTTGATGAATTATGTTCAATAATTCCACAATGTATTTATTATATATGTACATTTGATGTATTAGTGAGGGGGCAACTCGCGATAGAGCGAATGCCGAGGAGGATGAACGATATGTCGGAACGAAATATGAGCGGTGGACCTTACAACACGATCGCCGAGACTGAGTGGTGCCAAAGGAGCGAAGCTCAGGATTATGGAGATGCTGAACCCCTTGATTCGTGGGATGCATGGGCCGGCAAGCCCATATGCCCAAGGTGCCGCTGTGTCGACACCAATCCTGACCCGGAAGAGAACTTCCCCTGGCACTATAGGGTATGCAATAACTGTCATCAGCACTTCCTATGGAGGGTGGCTTTCAACGTGATGCCCCTGAACCGCTGCTTCCGTTGCGGTTACGAATGGGAGGCCGGAAAGACCAAGCCGAAGACCTGTGCGAGCCCTAGCTGCAGGTCTCCCCGCTGGGACCAGCCCCGGGTGCCTACCAAAGAGGAGGCGCTGGACATGTTGGAATCAAGGCTGGACAGGATATTCAAGAACAAGAAGTGAGGCCCCATCACCCTCGGGACTCTTGGCCCGCCAATCGAGATGGGCCATGAGGCCTGCTCCAACATCATTGCCGTGGGCTCCGTTTATTGTGGAGCGGGAGCTCAGGGGGGGTCATCACCCAGGTGTGATCTCGATCAAGGTGTTGGCTCAGCGTTCTGCCAAGGGAGGTGAGAACACCTACTGCACTTCTCCCCGCCCGTGGCATCTTGAGCAGACGCCGGTGTGAAAGCAGGTAGGGCAGTCGGGAAAGACCTCTATATGATGACCATATCCTGGATAACCGAGCTTGCCAGTCCCTCTACAGTGCCTGCATCGTCCGGTCCCGTTGCATGCTGGGCAGGTCTTCATGCCCCTTGATGGGCTTTAGGGGATATCACCGTTCTGTTGCCTCGCCAGGCCGCGCCCCTCGATGAGAATGCGCCCCCCGCGTCCCCGGACCGGGGCGGTCACTTTTCGATGACGCTCATCTCGCGCTCCAGGCGCGGAAGGAAATGGGGATCGAGCGCCGCCGGGTCCACCGAGACGATGAGCTTGGATCCGGTGACCGTGATGGCATCCTGCAGTCCGTAAAAGAACCGCATGACCGTCTCCTCTCCATTGTACGTCTCTAGATATTCCAGTCCGTCTAGCAGGATGACCGCCTCGGCGCTCTTATCCAAGAAGGCTAACACGCTGTGCAGGAGGAGGGACAGGCTGGACGGATCGACGCGATTCGCCCCGGGCTTGGTGGTCAGCCACAGCATGGGCGTGTTCATCAACCCATACGTCTCTCTCAACTGATCAGGATGCCTCCGCGATATCAGCAGGCCTTGTCCTCCGGAGGCTATCTCGTTAACGAACATGCGGTAGGCCAGGTCGTCCTTCTTGGTCTCCACCAGCACGCTTCCTCCTGCCTTCACGCCCGGTGTGCTCGAACCCCCTTGGACATGCTCCTCCACTGGCTCCAGTATGAACAGCTTTTGATGGATCACTCCGTAACCGACGAACAGGCAGGTTGATAGGATGATCGCCGATAGCAGGGGAGGGTCGATCGCTTCGCTCATCACTGTTGGGACCACCAGCAGGGTAGAGAACACCGGGACCGCCATGCCGGCTATCAACGGTAAAAGGCGGCGCCTCTCAACGGCGCTGCGCTCCCTCCAGTAGGACAGGGTGAGAACGATGGTGCTGGCGAGAAAGATCAGCACTATGGAGGCATACCAAAGCAGGGAAGGTGTGTTCAGGCGGAGCCACCATCCATATTTGTCCTCCGCCACTTCTATGCCTCCGGCGGCCATTGCCGCGCTCAGCGCTACCGCGACGGCAGTGAAGCCCCATCGATGGCGGACCGCCCACGGGTCTTTGCGCTCGAACGGCATTATGGATGCCAGATGGAGCATGGCGGCTGCCAGCAGCGTGGTGGTTAGAACAAGCCCCCTGGCGAAGAGCCGCGCCTCGTCGGCATCCGGCGAGGTGATCGTTAGAAAGTCGAACAGGGCGGCCAGCGCCGCCGTTATCGCCACGACGAAGAATGCGCGAGAGCCGCTAAGGTGCCGGTTGCGTCTCATCACATACATGCCTAACGCGAAGCATGCGGACGCTGCGAGCACGGATGCCGATGCCAGAGCTGCCTTTTCCATCATCGCCGGAGCCTGCGAGACATTTCGAATATTTATCATGTCACATCCCTGCGCCTGGCCCTTCCAGGAAAAATATCTGGCACTGTAATTATCTCATCAGATAATGTTATATCCCCTCCGGCTCACAATAATCCCACGGTGAAAAAAATGGAGAGCGATATAAAACCTGGAGGGCCGAGGTCCGGCAGGACGTTACTGGTGGCGGTGATCGCCATAGTGGCGGTGCTAGTGGTGGCCGCGGCCGCGGCATTCGTGATGGGAGTGTTCGACGCTCCCGGCGGGAACGGCGATACGGAGGGCGGCGACGATACGGGTGGGGACAAGGATGCCATCGAACTGCCCTTTGACATCAGCAACGGTGACTTCATCGAATACGCGATCAGCCACAGCGAGGGTGCTCTGGAAGGCACCATGAGGATGACCTTCCTCAACGTCGCGGACGATTCCTACGAAGTGAGGATGGTGCAGACCATCAACGGGCAGACGTTCAACCTCACCTGGACGGCCGACGCCAACGACACCGTGGGCAGAATATCGGACGGTGATGGGCCGGAGGACTTTGGCGAGCTGATCGGAGCGGAGACCATCGACACCGAGTTCGGCCCGAGGAACGCGCTGCACTACCGCGCGAGCGAGGATGGCACCGTGATCGACTACTACGTCGGGGAGGAGTCTCCGATGCTGTATCGCATAGTGACCACCGACGAGGGGGGCGTTCTCACCTACGAGCTGGTCGACACCAACATCGAGGAGATCAGGAACGCCAACGCTTGAACGGGGCGCAGCGCCCCAGGGCGGC
>DAGU01000019.1:54632-54871 GCA_002498285.1 Methanomassiliicoccus sp. UBA386
GTGCGGATCTACCGCAGCTCCACTGGCATGATTCGCAAGAGGTATAAGGAGACACTTGCGGTCGACCACATCTCGTTCTCGGTCGGCCGCGGTGAACTGTTCGGGATCCTTGGTCCGAACGGTGCTGGGAAGACAACGACCATAAAGATGCTGACCACCCTCCTCATCCCGACCTCGGGAAAGGCGACCATCCTGGGATATGACGTCCAGCATGACGCCATGGAGGTGCGCAAGCGCAT
>DAGU01000019.1:55119-55241 GCA_002498285.1 Methanomassiliicoccus sp. UBA386
CAGGAGGTGCTGGACATGGTCGGTCTGTCCGAGAAGGCCGATGTGAAGGTGGAGAACTACTCCCGTGGCATGAAGCAGAAGTTGCACATAGCCAAGGGCATAGTCCATGACCCCGAAGTGAT
>DAGU01000019.1:55447-56365 GCA_002498285.1 Methanomassiliicoccus sp. UBA386
AAGACCATGCTGCTCACCACCCACTACATGCTCGAGGCCGACGAGCTGTGCGGACGCATAGCGGTGATCAACGGCGGCAAGCTGCTGGCCCTGGACACCCCGGCCGGCCTGAAGTCCCTGGTCAAGGACACCTCGGTCATTGAGGTGGAAGGCTTCGGCATCACCGACCTGGAGATGGAGAAGGTCAGGGCCCTGGACGGCGTACGGGCCGTGTCATCGACGACCAACGGCTCCAAGCAGGTCATGCGGGTGCAGGTCTGCGACGCCGGGGAGCTGCTCACGCCGGTGACCCGCTCGCTGGAGTGCAGGGTGCTGGACGTGCACGTGAAGGAGCCGACATTGGAGGACGCCTACCTCTGGTTGGTGGAAGGCCATGCCTAGGCTCCGCGCCTTGGTGGGCTCGTTCCGCCAGCAGGCCTTCCATTTCCTCTCCGCGCCGAGCTGGCTTATTCCCAACATCATCGCGCCATTCGTGATCACCATGGTCGTCCTGCTCATGTACCAGGAGGTCACCGGCTCCGTCATCCTGTATGCGGTGCTGGGGGGCGGCATGATGGGTATGTGGGGCAATACATTGTACGCCTCCGGATACTCCATACAATCGGAGAGGTGGTGGGGCACCATCGAGGCGGTGCTCGTCGTCCCCTCATCGCTCATATGGATCATTGCCGGGCGAACGATCTGGAATGCCCTCATAGGGGTGGTCAACGGCCTGCTGGTGCTCGTCATATCGGTGGTAGCGTTCGGCGTCCCCATGGACATCGCCGATCCGCTAATGTTCGCGGTGTCCTTCCTGCTCACCATGTTCTCGCTGGCCTCCCTAGGTCTGCTGTTCAGCTCGGCCTTCGTGCTAACCCGCCAGGCCGGCGTGCTGACCAACGGGCTGGAGTTCCCCATATACGTCGCCAGCGGCTGCCT
>DAGU01000019.1:56647-57626 GCA_002498285.1 Methanomassiliicoccus sp. UBA386
GATGGTGGCGATGCTGGCGATCGCCTACCTGGCATTGGCGGTGGTGCTCTTCCGCGTGGTGGAGAGGCAGGCCCGCCTCACTGGCGAACTGGGGAGGATCTGAGATGAACGCCAACGTCGCACAGTTCGGAAGGGTGTTCTGGAGCTCAGCGGTCATAGCCAAGAAGGCGCTGTTCTCCTGGCTCAGTCCGTCGCTGTGGCTGATGCAGATGTTCACCATGTCGCTGTTCCAGATCGCCATGTTCTGGTACATCGCCCAGTATGTCAATCCCGGCCGGTCGCTCGACTACGTCATCGTTGGGAACGCCATGCAGAGCATAGCCTACGTGGCGGTGTTCGCGGTGACCAATGTCACCGGCGAGGAGAAGGAGGCTGGAACGCTCCCTGCCGTTCTGGTGACCCCGGCCAATCGATTCGCCATGTTCGTCGGGAAGGCCATGTTCCAGGTGCTAAACAGCATGGCCACGGTGGCGGTGGCGTTCTTCTATGCCATCGTGGTGTTCGGCCTGGACTTCTCCAGCGTGAACCTGCTCACTCTCACCGTGGTCATAGTGGTCACGTGCTTCGCCACGGTGGGCTTTGGCCTCATGCTCTCCTCCATGGGCTTCTACCTTAGAACGACCATGGTACTGGCCAACATCTTCCTGTTCATGGGCATGCTGTTCTGCGGGGTCAACTTCCCCGTGTCCGACCTCCCTGGGTTGCTGCAGCCCATCTCCTACGCCATCCCCATGACCTATGGCACCGACGCGGCCCGCCTGGCGGTGGAGGGGCTGTCGCTCACCGATCCAGCGATCGTGGGCCTCCTGTCGTCGGAGCTGCTGGTGGCCGCGGTGGCCGTCCTCATCGGCTACGCCATGATGCTGACCTTTGAGCGTCTGGCCCGGGAGAAGGGCACCCTGGATATGTTCTGACGCCTGTCGTTCTCACGGCCACAGGGCATGCGGCCGCTCAGTGTTTTCAGGCGTTCTTCACAGAT
>DAGU01000019.1:57752-58372 GCA_002498285.1 Methanomassiliicoccus sp. UBA386
ATACGGTAACAGTAAAGTGCATATATCATCAGCGTCCAAAACGTCTGATGGATGTGCCAGGCATGGCAAGCAGGACGAAGTTGATGAAGAAGGAGGCCGAAGCTGAGATCGAGAGATCGGAGGCGGAGAAGGCCGAGGCCGAGGAACGGAAGGAATCGGCCGAGATGAAGAGGGACATCGCCGACATCGGCGAGAAGATGAAGAAGAAGCTCACGAGGTAAGATCATGAATGACCCGCAGAAAGAAGCCAGAAGAAGACTCGAGGATGAGGAGAGGATCCGTCGCTTGAGGGAGGGCGGCGAGAGCATGAGGGCGCAGCTGGCCATAGAGGAGGCGCAGAGGAGCAGGGCCGGACGGGAGACCACCGGTTTCTCGGGACTGACCCCCGAAGAGGAGGAGAGGCGCCGTCTAATGAGCGGCGAGGGGGTCCCGCACGCCGGCCTGGGCGAGACGCAGCGCGCCACCATGTACGCGTGGGGCAGGGAGCAGCGTGGCCCTGAGGGCGGTGAGGGACCGACAATGGAGGATCGCATCGCCCGGGAGATCAGGGCGGAACGGCGGCCAACGGGTGTCCCTGGACCAACGCCGGCCGAGCAGATGGCCGAGATGGACAGGGAGCG
>DAGU01000019.1:58622-58999 GCA_002498285.1 Methanomassiliicoccus sp. UBA386
CCGGGAGGCCGCCGATAGAGGCGCAGCCCACCGCCGGAGAGCGTATGAGGGAGAGGGGCGAAGGCATGGCGGCGTCGGCCGGTCGTACGGGCGAGCGAATGGTCAGCCGCACCCGGGGGGTGGGCGAACAGGCCATGGATAGGACGAAGGAGTACGGACGCCGACTCAGCGAGAGGACCAGGGAGGCCACCGGTGGCGCCAGCGCCGAAGAGATGGCTGCCCNNGATGGCCGAGATGGACAGGGAGCGTGAGGCTATAGAACGCAGCCGCCAGGGCGACCTGGGCAGGGCGGGCGGCGGCACCTACTACTATGGAGGGCGCGAGAGCCAGGCCAGGGGAGAGGCCTCACCTGGAAGCTACTTCAGCGGGGGAGAGCG
>DAGU01000019.1:59285-62395 GCA_002498285.1 Methanomassiliicoccus sp. UBA386
CGCCGAAGAGATGGCTGCCCAGGCCGGGGAGTCGATCGGGCGGGGCATCAGAAAAGTGGTGGCCGTCGGTTCCGGCATCCTGTCCGGTCTGCGCCGTGGTGTCGGGGAAACCTCCCGGGAGCGCGAATACGAGCAGGTAGAGAGAAGAGAATCGCGGGAATGGTCTGAGGAAGGCCGAGAGAGCATGCCGCCAAGCGAGTACCGGGAGACGGAATACCGGGAGGTGCGGAAGAGGGACGAACCGAAGCGTTGAGAACTGCACCAACGCCCCGAGCGAAGCCGCCCGGGGCAAAAACAGTTTAGAAAATAGTTCCAAGAATTGTAAGGGATGGCCTTGCGGCTCATCCAAAGGTCTTCTTGTACAGGTCCATGCCGTTGAGGATGCACTGCATGCCCGATTCCCGGCCTTCCCAGCCCAGCACCTCGGTCTTCTTGTTCTCCTCGAGGCGCTTGTAGGTGCGGAAGAACTCCGCGATCTCCTCAAGGTAATGGGTGGGGAGGTCAGTAAGGTCGTGATATTCGCGGTTGCGCGGGTCCCGTATGGCGGCGCACAGCACCTTGTCGTCGGCGCCCTTCTCGTCCCTCATGCGCAGCACGCCCAGGGGCCTCGCCTCGATGACGCAGCCGATATACGTGGGCTCGGAGATGACCACCATGGCATCGATGGCGTCGCCGTCCTCGTAGAACGTCTGGGGGATCATCCCATATTCTAGGGGGAATACCACGCTGGAGTGAAGCACCCGGTCCAGCACGATCGCGTCGTGCTCCTTGGACACCTCATACTTGTTCTTGCTGCCCTTGGGCGTCTCCACGATGACATAGACGTTGCGGGGCGGGTCTTTGCCAGTAGGTAATTCTTTGAATAGAGTCATTGTACTCCGGGGGAGGGCAGGGGCAACCCGTTATTATTTCTTTCTGCCCTACGCTACGCCGCCAGCATATACAACGAGGAGAAGGCCGGACGGCAAGCTCAGGTCGGCCAGACCGCGCCAGCGATCAGGACCACGGCGATGGTCACCACGATGGCCACGACTATGTAGGTGGGCTTAAGCACCGGCCCCTTCTCCGACTCGGAGTCGAAGTAGCGGATAAGTCCTGCAGCGGACTGGAAGCCCTGGTTCTTCTTGCTCTTGGGGGGCATGGATCTCGGACCGTGAATTCTCCGTGCTCGTATTAAACCTTATGTGGTCCCGTGTCAGGCCAATAGGCCGTTCTGCTTGTTGTCGTATCCCATTATGAGCAGGCGGCCTTCACCCTTTATCCGGCGCATGCGGAAACGCTCCTTTCCGACATAGCTCTCGGGAACTATGATGCCCAGCTTGATCCCCTGTCCGAGGATGTCATAGTATTCGTCCATCCGTCGGGTGCGGCGGCAGGAGCGCTCCGACTCGATGAAGTCACACTCCACCATGCGATCGTTCTTTATGGCCGAGAGGATGGCGCGGTCCTCCAACCATTCCTCCTTTACTACTGTCCCCTCGGTCGCCTTGAGAGCGTCAATTCGCCTAAGGACAGCGCTCCTCATGTTTGATGATACAGCCATAGAGTACAACTTACCACTCGACGTTTATGCTGTTATGCTTCGTTCCTTCGCAATCTCCCGTTTCTAACCGACGGGTCGCCCATCCAGGGGGCTGGTAGAATTCCAATCCAGCAGGATAGATTTATATGATTGTGCCCGTTAGCGCTTAGCGGTTAGCATGCACTGGGCAGATGTCATCGCTCGGGACCTTATCTCCAGGACGGAATCCAATCTCATATCCACCGGCATAACTCCTTCGGGCACCCTTCACGTGGGAACCTTGAGGGAAGCCATCACCGCGGAGGCGGTGCGCAAGTCCGTGGTCAAGGCCGGAGGCAGCGTGAGAATGATCTACCTGGTGGATTCCTTTGATCCCCTGCGGAAGCGCTATCCCTTCCTGCCGGAGAGCTTCGAGGCCGAGGTGGGAAGGCCTCTCTCCTACATACCATGCCCCTGCGGGGAGCACGAGAACTATGCCCATCACTACATACAGCCCTTCCTCGACTCCATCCAGGAGCTGGGCATACACTGCCAGGTGCTGTGGACCCACGAGCAGTACGAGCAGGGCAAGTTCGCCGACGTGATCGACACGGCCATCGTGAACAAGGACCGGGTGGCCGAGATACTGAAGGAGGTCAGCGGCAGGGACCTGCCCAAGGACTTCTATCCGTACTCTCCGAGGTGCGAGAACTGCGGCCGCCTGTCCCACGCCAAGGTGACCGGCTATGAGAAGCCGTTCGTAAGCTACCAGTGCGCCTGCGGTCATTCCGGGAAGGCGGACATCCGCAAGGCCGACGGTAAGATGCCGTGGAGGGTGGAATGGGCAGCCAAGTGGAAGGTGTTCGGAGTGACGTGCGAGCCGTTCGGCAAGGACCACGCGGCCGCCGGCGGCTCCTATGATACGGGCGTCAGGCTGGCCAAGGAGATCTTCGGCATCGAGCCCCCGCGCCCCATCCCCTACGAGTTCGTGCAGTTGAAGGGCAAGGGACAGATGCACAAGTCCACCGGCTCCTCGGTCACGGGCGTGGACGCTCTCAACATCACCCCGGCTCAGGTCATGAACTACATCATCCTCAGAGTAAATCCGGAAAGACATATCGACTACGACTCCGGCATGGGCATACTGGACATGGTGGACGAGTACGATCGCACGGAGAGGATGTTCTATAATGGCGAGGCCGAGGAAAGGGACATGGACCTCCTCCGTGCTTACGAGCTATCGCAGCCCGAGGGTCCCAGGAGCAGGCAGCCTCTGCAGATACCCTACAGACATCTCGTGTCCCTGGTGCAGATCGCCGATGGCTTCGACAGCGTCATCGCCACCCTGACGCGCATGGAAATGCTCGACGATTCGGTGGCCCCCGAGGACCTGGCCATCCTGAAGCAGAGGGTCGACTGCGTGAAGTACTGGCTGGACGGCTTCGCCCCCGATCAGGTCAAGTTCGCGGTCTGCCAATCAATGCCGGGATGCCAGCTCTCGGAGCAGGAGAAGGATTTCCTGTCGCAGTTGTACGATTCGATGTGCGCCGCGGAGTGGGAGGGCGAGAGCCTGCACGACGCCATCTATGCCTGCGCCAAGGGATGCCCC
>DAGU01000109.1:0-3181 GCA_002498285.1 Methanomassiliicoccus sp. UBA386
CGGCGCGGTGCTGCTGGCGAGGAAAGAGTGAAACGTCTTATCAAGGGGGCCCGGGCCCCCTCCCTTCCTTTTGCAATGCTTCGATGATCTGAAAGATCATATGTTCTCACCGATCGCCAGTGGTGTCCATGCTCCAGATGGTTCATGGAGCTACCATGTTCAGTGACCGCCCCATGCTCTATTGATGATCGCGGCCACTTCACTCTATCAGGGCTGGCGACGATGCATCTCTGGTGCCGAACAGCGGCCGGTAGAACAGCCGGACGTCCGCATCATCCCTGACATCGATCTCGGCGCGCCTTTTACCAGGAGGTAGGGCTCCGGGCAGAACGCCCCTCGCTCCTCCTCCGTCGGCGCCGACGCGGAGGCCCACGGCGGTGCCCCCCTCGTTCACCAGGGCGACGGACATCCTGTTCCATCCGTCGGCCGAGGGCGAGGTCCGAAGGACCTCCATGCGTATGGCCGGAAGCAGCAAGCGCTCCTCCTCCAGCACAAGGAACCATGCGTCGGCCATCGCGTCCCTCGAATGGCCGGGGGATGTGATGAGCGCTTCCTGCAGGAGGCGCATCGCCTCGTCGAACCGTCCGCCCAACGCCTCCAGGGTCGACACCCTGCGCCTCAACTCGGCGCAGCCCTTCCACAGGGCCTCTCGCTCATCCGCCGTCCAGCCCCGGGCGAGGTCGGCCTCCCGGGCCGCCATGGCCGCCAGGGTCAGCGAGCCGTCCTCGAGCAGGGCCTCTGCCTCAGCGGCCGCCTTCCGGGTCGCATCCTGCGCATCATCATCGTTCCTGACACGTTCGATCTCGGCGACGATGATCTCCACGGCCTCTTTCCTGAGCCCTTCTACGAGCTGAAGGTCATCATCGCGCAGCTCGGACAGGGGGCGGGAGAGATACCTTGCGGCCAGGCTGGACTCCATGTCCGGCCTCAGCAGCACGATGGCGCGGAGGGGGTCGATGAGCCGGCCTATCTGCTCCCTCCGCGCCTCGAGCCGCCTTACCGCAAGCGCATCAAGGACCTCGCTGTGCAGCCTCCAGAACCGCTCAGGAGGCGCGGTGGCCATGGCATCCAGCATCTGGCTGACATCCGCGCCCGGCGTTCCGCGGGCCATATCGCGGAGATCGTCCAGCGCGGTCATGCGGCGGCGCTCCAGCGAACTCCGCACCGGTCCCATGGCCATCGCCGGGGCGAGAACGGCGATGCAGTGTGAAAAGGCCCCCCTCTCGAACGCCTCCCTGGCCGCCTTCGTGTCGCGCCCCGGAGCGCCCGCCGGCATCGCATCAAGCGCGGATAGGGCGCGAGCGCGCATCTCGGCCACATCGTGCAAGGCCTCCTCGTACCGGTCCGCCGTTAGGTATGCCCAGCGGGGGCTGCGCTGCAATGCGCCGGACACGGTCCGGCGTTCGATCCTCCTGTAGCGGAGATCGTCCCCTGCCAGGCCGGACAGGCCATGCCTCGCCTCCATCTCGTCCAAGATGGCCTCCAACTGCGCGGAGACGGCGTTGAGCACCAGCTCCTGGGCCATCCGCCCCCGCTCCAGCGCCAGCGATTGCTTGCCGCCGCGCATCTCCGAACGGGCCCTTTCCAGGAGAGCATGCGCCTCCTCTATCTGCGCCCCGCGTTCCTCGGCTTCCTCCAGGAACATCTCGGCCCGTTCGAGGCATGCCTCCACCGAATGGAACAGGGCCAGAAGCCGTTCGCCCTCGCTGCTGGCGAAGCGGACCGCCCTCAGGGCGTCCTGGTACCGCGACTCGTGCAGGAGCGAGGACGCCCTGTCCAATATGTTCCTCGCCGATGTGACCTCACAACCCAGTCTCGAGCAGTAGGCCAGTCGCATGAATGTCTTGTCAATGCGCTCCCTCAACCCCTTCCTGATGGCCTCGGACGCCGCCCGTTCGATCTCCTTCAGGGAGGAGAGCGCCTCCTCGTGCCTGTCCTGCCGATCGGCGTCCTCGGCCTTCCGCATCAGGACGTGGATCTCGGGCAGATCGAGCGATAGGTCCCGCAGCAACGCCACCAGGTCCCGCGCGCCCTCCATGTATCCGGGGACAAGACTGGCGGCGGCCAAGGCCTCTAGCTCATGGAGGCAGGCGTTGGCCGAGACCCTGGCGCCGTCGTACTTGCCGGCCTCGAACAGTCGCTTGGTAGCGTCCAGCATGGCCTGGGTGGAGCTCTTGGGAGGCAGCCCCGAGCTGGCCAGGGCCTTGTTCAGGGAGGCGATGCGATTGTAGATGTCCATGTGGAGGGCGGCGGACCTCTCCAGCTCCGCTCTTGCTTCCCCCATCGTCCGGTGGCATCCTTCCACATCGCCCGCGCTCAGCTTCTGCGCCGCATCCTCTGTGAGCTTGCTTGCCTTGTCGACCCGAACGCCGTTCCGGCGGGCCGCGGCGATATCCCTGGACAGTCGAGCCAGCAGGGCGGTCAGCTCATCCCCGATGAGCTGCGTGGCGTAGCTGATGACGTCGGCGCACATCGCCGCCGTGTAGGCGGGGTCCACGGAACGCCTGGCAAGGTCCATCTTATTCTTCACGGTCTCAGAGGTGCAGCCCAGCACGCTGCTGAGCGCCAACAGATCGTCCGCCCTCTGGGACATTGCGATGGAAGCGTCCCGCTGCCTGACGAGCGCCTTGACCTCGACTTCCCTGGCGACGCCGACCGCGTTGAGCAGTTCCCCCTCGTCCAGCAGCCGCTTCGCCTCATCGATCCCGGGCGCAAGGTCGGAGAGGTCCACCGGGGGCGAGGAGATCCTCATCGACGCGCCCCGGACGCGCTCCGCGGCAGCTTCGGATGAAGCGTGGAACAGCAGGCCGGTGACGTCCTCCAGCTCCGACAGGGCGTCATGCCGACCGTTTCGCAGATGGTCCAGGGCGGCGAGCAGCCGCTCCCGCTCACCCCCCACATCGGCTCCTACGGCGATCGCCCGGGAGAGGTTCGAGATGCCCGAGAGGGCCCTGCGGGCGCCGGCATCGAACATAAGAGCGTTCAACCGCTCGGCGGCGCTGGCAAGCAGGGAGCGCGCCTCATCCAGCTTGCCGGCCAGAGCGAGCTTCCTCGACTCGGCGACCATGATCGATGCCTCGTCTTGAGCGAGATGGAGCTCCCTCGCCGTTAGGAACAGTCCCCTGGTGCGGCCGAGCTCGTCGGCCAGAGCGAAGTGGCCGCTCAGGCCCGCGTCGAGGAC
>DAGU01000109.1:3350-30893 GCA_002498285.1 Methanomassiliicoccus sp. UBA386
CTCCTCGCCTCATCGAGCAGGGACGATGCCTCGGAGATGTCCACGCCCAGGCGGCGAGAGAGGACCAGCCGGGGGCGGAGGGCGTGCATCGCCTCCATCAGCACCTCGGTCCGTGCATCCTGCAGCGCATCGCCCGCCCGGCGGAGATGCTCAAGCGATCCCTCTCCTAAGGCCTCGCTCAGGCGCAGCTCCGATCGGAGCGCCGATAGATCTCCCCCCCGGTCCTCGACCTCGCCGGCTTCCGCCCACAGGGCATCGATGCGCTTTCGTATCGCATCGTTCAGGACATCGGCGCGGCGCTCTTCAGCCTCGCTCAACAGCTCGAAGGCGTGTTCTGCTTCACAGGAGCGCAGCGACCCCTCGGCCTCGTCGACAAGCTCCGTCAGGGCGATGAGGTCGACCTCGGCGCGGGATGCTTGCGATGCGAGCTCGATGATGCCCGAGCTCCTCTCATCGAAGAGTGCTCGGAACGACGCCAGCAGGCGGTCCATCAGCGCATTGAGATCTTTCCAGGATGGCTCGGGGCCATTTTCCGATAGGCGCACGAGGACCGCATCGATGTCGTCACCGCCGACGTCCACCTGAAGTCCAATGGAATCCGCATACCTCAGCATCTCATGCGCACGCTTGGCCCGCTGCTTCAGCCGCTCGCCCGCCTCCTTGCCGACGTCCTCCCGGACGGCCTTCGCGAGCGCCAGCGCCTCGTCCGGGCGGTCGGGCATGGCCAACGTCTTTTCCAGACGCTCCTCCAGTTCCGCGCTGCCACCGATCGCTTCAAGCGCCACGCGGACGCTGTCGGCGATGGATGCCAATCCTTGTAGCTCGAGGTCCCGCACCTTGTTCAGGCAGCTGTCGGCTTGCGCCACGGCGGCCGCGTGCTCCCTCTTGGAGAACGCCTCCGATGCGGCCGCCAGCGTTGCCTCTGCGTCCGTGACGTCCAGTTCGAGCTCCCGGGCGAGGGAGACCGCATCCCTGGCGGATGCCAGCCTGGCCTCGGCATCCCGTCGCTCCCTGGCCAGCTCCCGGGCCTTCTGCTCAAGTTGTTTGGTCAGCTGAAGCTGCTTCAGATAATCGCTGCTCAAGCTTACCTTCCCTCCATGGCCATGGCTGTCCTCGGAACGCTCGGAAATCCCCGTGGCCGTCCTTAATGATTTGCTCGTGGTTCAGCCCGTTGGCTACTTACCCATCCTAACGAACGCGACACGCTCCAGCACCAGGTCCTCCACCATGTCCTCCGGGACCGCCTTGAGCTCCTCAGGAGTTATCCCGAACCGCACGGCCTTCTCGACCGATGCATCGAGGACATCGTCGTCGCGGACCAGCCCGAGGCGCTCCAGCGCTGTGCCGGGGTCGTCGACATCGAAGAACACCAGGGCTATGCGCTCCATGCCCAGCTTGATCCCCATCTTCTTCGTCGCCTTGGAGATCTGTCGTTCCCCGGAGGCATACAGCTGCGTCTCCAATACCACCGAGCCAGATACGTTGTCGCCGCGCTCGAACGCCCTAGTGGCGTGTAACGCGGCGGAGACAAGGTGGTCCTTCCCGCAGATCATGTCGGCATCGAGGGCCAGGCCCTCGCCGCCGTTCAGCTGGCGAAGGGCGTCTATGAACGCTTTCACGTCGCCGATCTGTCCGCGGGCACCCAGAACAGTCATCTTGACCATGCTGAATGGGAATCGGAAGGTGTACATATGATAATTTCGCTGGCTTTCGCTATGCGCACGGATTTCGGCGCTTTGCACCGCCGGACCTGGCGCTCCGAGCCGCTCGCGTACAAAACATTAATAGCGATGTGGGAAATGGCGCATTCACGACCGTCCAGACGGTAACGGGTGCAGGCATGACAAAGGACAGGGTAACGGTGGCGTCCCCGGCCACGCTTTCCAATCTCGGCTCGGGCTTCGATGTGTTCGGTCTCGCCCTGAACGAGCCGTTCGACGTGGTGGATGCAAGAAGGACGTCCGAGCGCGGCGTCGTCATCGACGGCATAGAGGGCAGGGGAGCGGAGAGCATTACACGGGACTCGGCGCGCAACTCGGCGGGAGCGGCCGCTCTTGCCGTTCTGGAGGGCGCCAACGCCGATTTCGGCATCGCGCTGACCATCAAAAAAGGCATCCGCCCCTGCTCCGGGATCGGTTCGTCAGGAGCGTCAGCGGCCGGCGGCGCGTACGCGGCCAATCTGCTGCTGGACGACCCTCTGCCGCTGGAAGAGGTGGTCCGATGCGCCGCCCAGGCCGAGCAGGTGACGTCCGGCAGCTTCCATGCCGACAACGTCGGACCGGCCGTGATGGGCGGCCTTACCATCGTCAAATCCTACGAGCCGTTTCGCATCCTGCGCATGGACGTGCCCGATGATTTCGGCGTGGTCGTCACCATGCCCGATGTCCTTGTCGATACCAAGGAGGCAAGGAAGGCGCTTCCCACGGAAGTGCCGCTGAAGAGCATGGTGTTCGAGGTCGGCAACGCCGCCTCGCTCGTGCTCGGCATGTGCCGCGGCGACATCGCGCTCATCGGCGACAGCATGCGCGACATCGTGGTCGAGCCGGCGCGCGCCTCGCTGAACCCTCATCTCCTGGAGGCGGAGCAGGCGGCCCGCGCGGCGGGAGCGGCCGGCGCGTTCCTTGGAGGCTCCGGCCCGTGCATGATCGCCATCTACGACCGGTCCGTCGGCGACGGCAGGGCGATCGCCTCGGCGGTGCGCGACGTGTATGCGTCCAATGGCATCGGCTCCGATACGTGGATCACCCATGCCGGCCAGGGATGCAGGAGGCTGTGAAATGGCTCACATCATCAAGTGCTTTGAATGCCACGCTGAGGTGGACGACCCCTACGTGGACTCGTGCCCCCGGTGCGGCGGCGTGCTGGCCATCGAGACCGACCTCGACGAGGCCGCCTCGCTGCGGCCCAAGGACCTGCGGCGCCGGCCAATCGGCGTGTGGCGCTACGCTCCCTTCCTGCCGGTGGACGCATCGCACGCCGTCTCGCTGCTGGAGGGCGGCACGCCGCTGTACGACTGCCGCGCGCTGGCGAAGAAGGCCGGCGTCCGCTCGCTGCATGTGAAGTACGAGGGGGCGAACCCCACTGGCTCGTTCAAGGACCGCGGCATGACCGTAGGGGTCTCGAGAGCGGTGGAGCTGGGCTGCCGGACCGTCGGTTGCGCATCAACGGGCAACACCTCGGCCTCGCTGGCCGCGTACGCGGCCAAGGCCAGCCTGGGCTGCGTCGTGCTGCTGCCGTCCGGCAAGGTGGCGGCCGGAAAGCTTGCCCAGGCGATGTTCTACGGCGCCAAGGTGGTCTCCATCGACGGCAACTTCGATGACGCCCTCAACGTCGTCAGGCAGCTTGCTCGCGACGGCACGCTGTACCTGCTCAACTCGATCAACCCCTTCCGGCCGGAGGGGCAGAAGACGGTGGCGTTCGAGATCGTCGACCAGCTCGACTTCGATGTTCCGGACCGGATCATCCTGCCGGTCGGCAACGCCGGCAACATCAGCGCGGTGCACAAGGCCATGGTGGAGTGGAAGTCCCTGGGCTGGATCGATAGGATTCCGAAGATCACTGGCATCCAGGCCGCCGGGGCCGCTCCTCTGGTGAGGGCGTTCCGCGCCGGCAGCGATGACTTCGTTCCAGAGGGGCACCCGGAGACGGTCGCCACGGCGATACGCATCGGCAATCCCGTATCGGGCAAGAAGGCGCTTCGCGCTCTCTACGATACGAAGGGCTTCGCCACCGACGTCACCGACGATGCGATACTCGACGCGCAGCGCCTGCTCGGCCGGACGGAGGGCGTGGGCGTCGAGCCGGCGTCCGCGGCGTCCATCGCCGGTCTGTTCAAGCTGGTCGAGGAAGGCGTCATTGACTCGGACGAGCGAGTGGTGTGCATCTGCACCGGCAACGTGCTCAAGGACCCCGATACGGTCATCGGCAACTGCGAGCCCATCTTCGAGTCCAAGGCCAGCGCCGAGGCGGTTCGAAAAGCGATAGGCATCTGAGCGGCCCTCGGCGCTGACCCGTCACGGCGTACCACTGTCGCGTCATGCTCAGAAGTCGAACAGGGTGCGCTGCCCGCCGTCGGCCGGGCGCGCCTCCTCGACCGCGATCTCCTCGATGACCTCCTCGACCGCGTCGGCCTCGCGGCGGAAGCGCGATCCGCCGACCTGCTCGATCAGGCTCTTGGCCACCGCGTCGCCGATCTTCGGCAGTCTGGCCAGCCGTCTCGGATCGACGTTCCTTATGTCCTCGGCGCTCCTCACGCCGTGATTGTACAGCGACCGCGCTCTGGCCCGGCCGACGCCGCGCAGCCTCACGAGATCGAGCAGCTCCGGCCGCACGCCGTAGCGGAGGCGGGTCATGAGCTCCGTTAGAACGGGATATGCGTCCTTGTTGAAGATGTTGGACAGCTCCCTCATGGAATAGATGAGCCACTCGCTGACGTCCACCTTGTTGCGCAGGTCGCCCGGCCCGATGCCGTACTTCTTCAGCAGCTCGTCCTCCTCCATCTCCATGATCCAGTCGTCGATGGAGCAGGCGGTCTTCAGCTCGGCCAGATAGAAGTCGAACTCGTCCAGATCGTCCGGCGGGGGGAGCAAGAGCTCGCTCTCCCTGAGGGCGTAGGTCTCCTCCACCCACTCATAGTCGCTGCGCTTGAGGTACATGGTCATCATGTCCGGTGACGAGCAGACGGCATGCAGCATGCCGAACGGCGACCCGCCGGGCTTGAAGTTCTTCAGGGCGTCGCGTAGTTTCGTCGCCGTAAGCGGATCGATGTACAGGTCCGAGACCCTGCGGCCGAAGAAGGTCGGGATGAGCCGATTGTCCTCGGAGCGTATCATCCCCTCCTCTTGGAGGAAATCGAGCACGTTGTCGGTCGCCTCCTCCAGACCGACCATGGTGGTCTGGTAGGCGAAGAAGGTCGAGTTGAGAAAGTCCATCAGGCCGTCCCGGGAGGACGCGGTCCCCGTGGCCAGGGTGGCGAGGACGTGCGCGCGCAGCACCGGCTCGCTGCCCAGCTTAGAGTAGATCTCCTCCGGCTCGCCTAGAAGATAGTTGTCCTGCAGGAAACGCCGCTCCTCCTCGGTCTTGGCGATCAGCACCGCCTCGCCGTAGGGGTCGAAGCGGGGCCGGCCGGCGCGCCCGCACATCTGCTTGATCTCCATCACCGGGATGGCCGCCTGTCCACCGTTCTCGAACCTGAAGACGTCCCGGATGATGACCCGCCGGGCCGGGAGGTTTATGCCGGCGGCCAGCGTGGGCGTGGCCACGATGCACTTGATGTTGCCCTTCTTGAAGTTCGATTCCACGAAGCGCCGCTGCTCGTTCGTCAGCCCGGCATGATGGAACGCCACGCCCTTCTTGACGCAGGACCGCAGCGTCCTTCCAATGGTGGTCTGCTCGCCATGGTCCCCCGCCAGTTCGTCGACGCCGTCCATGGCCGGCTCGCCCATGACCTCCGAGGCGAGCTTGGCGAACTTGGTGGCCACCGACTCGGTGGACCGGCGGGTGTTGACGAAGATGAGACACTGCCCGCCCTCGGCGATGGAATCGGTCACCAGGCTCCACAGGACGTCCTTCCCGGCCCTGACCTCCCGGCGGGTGTTGTCGGTGAACACGACCTCTCCGTCGAAGTACACGCCCTCCTTGAGCGGCGTGGGCCTCCATTCCGAGGTGACCAGCCTGGCGTCCATCCAGTCCGCCACCTCCCTCGCGTTCTTGATGGTGGCCGACAGCGCGATGACCTGCAGCGATGGATTGAGCTTGCGGAACTTGGTGAGCGTCACTTCCAGCGTCGGCCCCCGGCCGGGGTCGTGGATCAGATGGACCTCGTCCGCCACCACCAGGGTGATGCGGTGCAGCCAGGCGCTTTTGTGCCGAAGCAGGGAGTCAGCCTTCTCCGACGTGGCCACGATGATGTCGAATTTGTCGAGGTCGGGGTCCGGCGAATCGAGGTCCCCGGCTGACATTGCGACCTTGAGGCCGAGCGTCTCGAACTTCTTGAGATCGTCGAACTTCTCCGCCGCTAGCGCTCTCAACGGGACGATGTACAATGCCTTGCCGCCCCTCTCTAGCACATGCTTCAGCGCGGCCAGGTAGGCGACCAGGCTCTTACCTGAGGCGGTGGGGATGGCGAGCATGAGGTTCTTTCCGTCCAAAGCATGGGGCACCGCCTCGGCCTGGGGCGGGTGCAGCTCCACGATCCCTTCCTCTTGAAGCAGCCCGGCCACTCCGTCGGGCAGCTCCAGCTCGTCCACTCGCATGTCGTCGTCCCTCGTCGTCTCTAAAGGGAGGGGTGATTAAGAGCTTTCCTCTGAACTGGTCGAAAACGAGGTCAGGCGGGGCGGCGGATCCGGTCGCGAGGGCGACGTTTCTCCACCTCGTCCGCCGGGGAGCCGCGGCCGTTCATCCTCTCCCTGAACGTGAAGGACGGCCAGTCGGCCGGCAGCCTCTCCTCGGGAATGAACTCCCCGTCGAACGGCTGCAGGTCCACCTGCGTCGCCAGCACTGCCTCTATGTAGTCCATGTTCGGCCTGAGCTCGATGAGGGAAGGGATGCCGGCCTCGCCCAGCAGCTCACTGGCATCCCTTCCCTCGGTGCGCTCCAGCAGGGCAACGGCCAGCTGGAAGTGCTCCAGCTCCTGCCCTAGCAGCTCGCCGTACAGCCTACGGATGGCGGGATCGCTCTCCTCCTGGAACGCCGAGAAGTAGTTGTATGCTTCGTTCAGCTCCGTCAAGACCAGCAGCTCCATCTGGGTGATGTGCGGGTCCCCTATCGCCTCGTAGTGCGACAGATGCTGCTCCTCCACGTCCGCCATCTCCCCGAAGAGGCGCCGGGTCAGATGCTCCGGGTACGCGCGGACGGCGTTCTGGTAGAACAGCATCTTCTCCTGCTCCACGGAGACGATGGTGAGGTGGTTCATGAGGGTGCGTAGCGGGACGTCCTTGAGCTCGAAGTGCGCCCTCAGCTCGTCCACGGGATGGCGGTGCTGCATCGCCGTCGGTCTTCCTGCCACGATCGGAGTGCGTCCGCGGGTCAGCAATTCAGCGTTCCCGCCCTCCGTCATCTCGAACAACATGGCGAAGCGGTACAGGTGGTCAAGGTCCTCCAGCAGGGCGAAGTCCAGCGCCTGCTTGAAATAGTCGTCCGCCTCGTTCTGCGCCAGATTGGCCGTGAGGTCGACCGTCATCTGCTCCAGACCGATGGCGGTCTCGATCGGCGTCTCGTCGGCCGGGATGAGGGATCCAATGGTCTGCAGCTGCAGCGACTCCGCCCGCCTTATGATCGCCAGATGCTTCTTCACCGAGTCGTTGTCAGTGGACCGCGCCATCTGATGCTTCGTCAGCAACGAATTGCGTTCGATGGCGACCATGAGGAGCACCCTGGCCCTGGTGTAGGGATCGGCGGTGCGTTCGTCGTACGGCAGGGAGGTATGCTCATGCATGCTCCTGAACTGCTCGCTCATCGGAACGGTCCGATGTTGGAATGGGAGGAAGCCCGTCAGAGTGTCACCCGTCATTCCGGGGGAACGGCAGGTATTTCACCGTTCTCCGCTGGTAGATTCCGTTCCCGCGGCTAGCACCGCCGGAGGGGCGATTATGCCTTGAGGCGGTCGGAATGGGGGCAAAAATGGACGCGGAATGCGCGAAATTCGGACGCCGCCACTGCGATGGCTGGCCATTGTGTATGATTTATATGGATGGGGAAACCCTTAATTAGTGGTACCCTTATGAGTCAAATATTAGTGCAGGTGTATTATGAGCAGCGATAACAAGCCGCCTGAGGTCACGACCCCTGACATCGATACTTGGATCGAGACCAGGGGCTTCGAGACCACCGCGGACATCAAGATCCCGGAGAAGCTTGCCGATCAGGTCATCGGTCAGGACTCTGCCGTAGAGGTCATCAAGAAGGCTGCCGAGCAGAAACGCCATGTCATGCTCATCGGAGAGCCTGGCACGGGCAAGTCCATGCTGTCGAAGTCGATGACCGAGTTCCTGCCCAAGGGCGAGCTCCAGGACGTCATCGCCTATCACAATCCCGATGATCCCAATGAGCCGAAGGTGCGCATCGTGCCAGCCGGCAAGGGCAAGGAGATAGTGACTGCCCAGAAGAAGGAGGCCCTGGCCAAGAAGCAGCAGAAGGCCTCTATAATCACGACCGTCATCGTGGTGCTTCTGATGATGACCGTGGCCATGTTCCTGGTGACCCAGGACATCTCGGTCATCCTGGTGGGCATCATCGCGGTGGCGATCCTGTTCTTCGCCACCCGCTACTCGGCCACTGGCAAGCAGGAGAGCTACATCGTGCCGAAGCTGCTGGTCGGTCATGAAGACGGCGACATGCCTCCGTTCATCGACGCCACCGGCGCGCATGCCGGCGCCCTGCTGGGGGATGTAAAGCACGACCCGTTCCAGAGCGGAGGGCTGGAGACCCCGGCCCACGACCGCCTGGAGGTCGGGGCCATCCACAAGGCGTCCAAGGGCGTCCTGTTCATCGACGAGATCAACATGCTCCGCATGGAGAGCCAGCAGAGCCTGCTGACCGCCCTTCAGGAGGGCAAGTTCTCCATCACCGGGCAGTCGGAGCGCTCCTCGGGCGCCATGGTCAAGTCGGAGCCGGTCCCGTGCGACTTCGTTCTGGTTTGCGCCGGCAACCTGGACGCCATCCAGGGCATGCACCCCGCTCTCCGGTCCAGGATACGCGGGTATGGCTACGAGGTGTTCATGCGCTCCACCATGGAGGACACCGACGCCAACCGTGACAAGCTCGTACGCTTCGTTGCCCAGGAGGTCGCCAGGGACAAGAAGATCCCCCACTTCGACAAGTATGCGGTGGGCGAGATTATCAAGGAAGCGCAGCGCCGCGCCGGAAGGCACGGACTGCTGACGCTGCGGCTCAGAGAGCTGGGCGGCCTGGTCCGCGTGGCCGGCGACGTCGCCCGGGAGAAACAGCAGCCCCTCGTCACCGCCGACATGGTGCTGGAGGCCAAGCGCATCGCCCGCTCGCTGGAGCAGCAGATCGCCGACCGCTTCCTGGAGAACAGCAGGGACTACCAGACCTTCACCACCGTCGGCGAGTCGGTCGGGACCGTTAACGGCCTCGCCGCCCTGAACGGCGGGAGCTCCATGGCCGAGTACTCCGGCATCGTCCTTCCGATCGTGGCCGAAGTGACGCCGGCCCAGACCCGCTCGGGCGGCCGCATCATAGCCACCGGGAAGCTGGGGGAGATCGCCAAGGAGGCTGTGCAGAACGTCTCCGCCCTGGTGAAGAAGTACACCGGGGAGGACATCGCCAACCACGACGTGCACATCCAGTTCGTCGGGACCTATGAGGGGGTGGAGGGCGACTCCGCGTCCATCTCGGTGGCCACGGCGGTCATCTCGGCCTTCGAGGACGTCCCGGTCGATCAGAACCTGGCCATGACCGGCTCCCTGTCGGTCCGCGGCCAGGTGCTGCCGGTCGGTGGGGTCACGGCCAAGATCGAGGCGGCATCCGAGGCGGGCATCAAGCGCGTCCTCATCCCCCGGGCGAACATGCAGGACGTGGTGCTGGACAAGCAGTACGTGGGAAAGATCGAGATCATTCCCGTCGATACTCTCGGCGAGGTCCTGGAGAAGGCCCTCGTAGGCGGCCCCAACAAGGACACCCTGCTGAGGAAGCTGTCTGACCTGGTGGAGAGGAAGGTCTCCATCGGCGTCTCCGGCCCCGGCCGCCCCGCGGCCCAGTGAAACCCCTTCATCTCTTCTCTTTTCGTTCTTCCGTTCCGTACGAGGGACAAAACATATACGCCGATAGAGGTTCTCGACCACGGTTCACATGCGCAAGCAAGAGGTCAGCGCTCTCATCATAGGACGCTTCCAGCCGTTCCACAATGGCCATCTGGAGGTCATAAGGACCATAGCGGGGCAGTGCGACCGCCTCATCGTTGGCATCGGCAGCGCCCAGCTGTCCCACACGTTCGACAACCCCTTCACCGCGGGCGAGCGCCACCTCATGATCTCCAGGGCGCTGCACGACGACGGCTTGGACGACTTCTTCCTGGTCCCCATGGTGGATGTCAACCGCTACTCCGTATGGGTGGCCCATGTCCAGTCGCTGGTGCCCCCCTTCCAGGACGTGTACACGAACAATCCGCTGACCCGCCGGTTGTTCGAGGAAGCGGGCTACGCCGTGCGCTCGGCGCCTCTCTTCAACCGCGACGTCTACTCCGGAACGGAGATCCGCAGGCGCATCGTCAGCGGGAAGGAATGGGAGCATCTCGTGCCCGAAGGGGTCTCCGAGACGATCTACGAGGTCCATGGCGACCAGCGTCTTCGGGACATCACCAAGGACCACTCCTACGAGGTGACCATCTGAGCCTTGAAAAGGAAGCGGGAGACATGCTTCGCTCCCGCGGCCGAACGGTCGCCCTGGCCGAGTCGTGCACCGGCGGCCTGCTGGGCGCCATGATGACGTCCGTCCCAGGCTCATCGGATTACTTCCTGGCGTCCTTTGTGACCTATTCGAACCACGCCAAGGTCGACACGCTGGGCGTTCATCACGCTGTTCTCGCGGAGCACGGTGCGGTGAGCTCCGAGTGCGCTGCCGAGATGGCATCGGGCGCGCGGCGCGCAGGACGGGCCGACATCGGCCTATCGATCACCGGCATCGCCGGCCCGGGCGGCGGGTCCGAGACCAAACCAGTCGGCCTGACGTACATCGCCGTGGACGACGGCATCGTTCGCCGCGTGGAGCGGCACGTGTTCCCCGGAGGCCGGGACGACGTCCGTACGGCGGCGGCCGAGAGGGCGCTGCACATGCTCATCGAGCTGTTGTCATCCCATGACGCACGATGATGCGTATTAACATCCCTGACATTATATTCTAATTCCCTGGAGAAAAGCTCTATATCCTGTCTTCCGATATCATGAAAGTCAGGTGATGGGATGGGCAGAGCAGCGAACAGTATCCCCTCTGGGGTGGCCGATTTCGATTCTATAATCAAGGGCGGGTTTCCGTCAGGCTCGGTCGTCCTGTTGATCGGCGGCGTTGGCGCCGGACAGGTGGAGTTCGCTCTGACGTCGGCGGCCAAGCTGTCGATGGTGATGCTGGACCCATCCTCGAAGTCCTTCTACCTCGGTCCGGGCAAGGACTCCACCATGCCCGAGCAGATCTGCTACATCACGTTCTCCCGTTCGCGGGAAGAGGTCCTGCAGGAGCTGGACAACTCGTTCAACCGTGAGTTCCACGACGCCTTCGAGAAGGTGGTGAAGTTCAAGGACTTCTCCGAGTCGTACTTCCGCAAGACAATGGTCCCCCGCTCCTGGACCGGCGGCGAGCCCGGTTCGCTGTTCTCCTCGCCATCCAACAAGAGCGTGCTGGAGTCACTGGTGGATTACCTGGACGAGAACGCGCCGCGCTCCATGGTGGTGATCGACTCCCTCACCGATCTGGTGGTCAGCGCCAACATCGACATCAAGGACCTGGTGGCGGTTCTGCGCGGATTGCAGCGGGTGTCCAAGAGATGGGGGGGCGTGATCTACCTAGTGCTGACGGACGATGTGCTGGAGGAGCGCTATCAACACATGATAATGGACTCGGTGGACGGCGCCCTGGTCTTCGAGTGGAGCCGGTACATGAACTCATCGAGGAGGCAGCGGTACATGTACGTGGAGAAGTTCATCTCCCTGCTGCCGCACCTGGACAAGGAACGCATCGCCAGGTTCGCCACCACCGTTACGGCCCGGAGCGGACTGGTGGTCATCGACGCGGAAAGGATCGTGTGATAGCATGGACAGGGTAAGGACGGGCATAGAGGGGCTCGACGACATGCTGGAGGGTGGCCTTCCCAGAGGCCATGCCGTGGCAGTGATGGGCTCCTTCGGAACGGGCAAGACGACCTTCGGACTGCAGTTCCTGCATCAAGGGCTGCAGGACGGCGAGAAGGGCATATTCATCAGCCTGGAGGAGGACCAGGAAAGCATCCTGGCCAACGCCCTATCGTACGGTTGGGACCTCCGGCAGTACGTTGACGCCAGGCGGCTGGCCGTGTTGAAGCTGGAGCCGACCGACGCCAAGAGCTCGATCACCCGCGTCCGCTCGGAGCTGCCGGATCTGGTGCGCTCGTTCGGAGCGTCCCGCATCGTGGTGGACTCGGTCTCGCTGCTCAACATGCTGTATGATACGCTTTCGGAGAAGCGCGTCAGCCTGTTCAACATGATCCAGATGTTCAAGGGCACTGGCGCCACCTGTCTAATGACGGCGGAGGTGCAGGACCAAAATCCGAACGCATCGAGGGACGGCCTCATCGAGTACGCGGTGGACGGCGTCATCGGGCTTCGGTACGAGGAGCACCCTGAGATGGGAGAGGTCAAGCTCACCATCAGGGTGATGAAGATGCGCCGCATCAAGCACTCCCGTCGCGTGAAGCCGTACTCCATCACTGACCAGGGCATAGAGGTCCACAGCGACGCCGACGCGTTCTGAGCGCTGCGCACATGCATCGGCCGTGAAGGAGCAAGGCGTCCGGCAGGTCATCGATGGCGCGTCATCCCCGCCGCATCGGTCCAATGGCCGTGCTGATGATCCCGTTGGGGCGTGAAGGCGACCGGCCGTCGGCAGAGATGATGCGGTTGACGCTCTTGAAACAAGGCCGTTCGCGTGCGGACATGCGCCAGGGGCTGAAGCGCATTATCTCTATTTCGTCAGCCACTCATCCTGCTGCTGAACATGGTGTCTTTAGCCCCCTTCATCCCTGACTCTGAGGCGCAACCGCCAGATAGGGCGTTCGACAGGGGTTCTCTCGATGGCCGAGATGCCTCCGCCCACATGGTCAACGGACCGTCAGGGCTCGCGAGGGTGGGTCATGCGCGGCTCAGGCTTTCTTGACCTCCCGGCGCTCCTGAAGATCAATGCTGGAAGATGAGTAAGGGCGAGTTGCCCGCCATTCACGTTTAGGGGCATGGGGCATCGCTCCCCTGCATTGATATAATGAGGCTCATCAATCAAGCTGCGCCATGTCAAGGTCTTCTATTATCTCCTTTACCAGCAGTTCTGCGGTCGCCCTCTGGGGCATAATGTCGACCTTGAGCCCGTAGTCCTCCACCTTCTTTTTCGTTTCATGGCTAAGGACCGCTATCCTTACTCCATCGAATATATCCTCTGGCGCCGCGGGGTCAAAGCGCTCCTTCAGATGGTGGAAGAAAGCATCGGCATGACTTGGCGTTGGGAATGCCAACGTGTCTATCTCCTTATCCTCCAGGCGGTCCAGGAGTATCTCCATATCTTCCGATCTTTTTAGTTGCAGGGAGTACACCGGCACTTCCGTCACATTCCACCCAGCGTCGGTCAATGCCATAGGAAGCATGCTTGTACCCCTATCGGAGCGAAGTAAGGCAATGCTCCCTCTGAACGGCAGTTTGTTGATATGTCCGATCAATGATTCCGTGGATGCTTCAGGAGAGATGGTAGATACCTTTAGCCCGTTCCATTTCGCGGTCTCCGCGGACCGGTCACCGATCACGATGACCTCGACCTTGCTCATCGAGGACAGGAATCGGTTTCGCAATCCACGCTCGATCGCCATATTGATGGAGTGCCTAACCGCCGTGGGACAGGTCAGCACCACCGCGTCGAATTTGGAAACCGAGAGGTCCATCAAGAACTCTGTGAACCTGGCGTCATCTACGGCCATTGACTTGAACAGCGGTACAAAAATGAACTCTGCTTTATCCCCATATGGGAGATATACTGATTCCCAGCCTTCTGAAGGGGCAAGAATGGCAACAAGTTTTTTCATTTCGACGGTTAAGCAGGGAGAAGGATTATTTACCTTTCTATAAAAAAAGGAGTCTATCATGAAGAAACCGCGCGCTCCAACGGGTGCAAGAGGAGCGCATCCCAGTGATGCGCGTAATCGAACGAATGACAGAGCGGTCGTGTTGAAGGTCCAATCCCAATATTATCAGCCATGAAAAAGGTATCTATGTTCATTTTTTATAGACATATCAGATGCTCAATCTGTCATTCATGCGCTCGGCCACTCTCAAGATCAAGAGCCCTATAGATCGTCGTGCTTGCATCAACTGCCTTCCCGTTCTTCAGGAGAACGGCATATCTGTGAAGATCCTAAGGTGCGCTCCAGTTGGTCCAGATACCGGGCACAGTCTTCTCAGGTTCGAGGGGGATTCCGAGGTGTTGGACCGGCTGTTTGCCGAACCCTTACGGCCCATGGATGATCATCTGGACGTAGAAGTTGCCAGATCGGGCAATGGGGTCTATTCCGCCCTTGTCGTCAATCGCCAGTGCAAGCTCAGCCACATCATCCATGAGAGCAGATGCTTTCTAGAGCTGGCCATTCGATCGGACGACAACGACCTGATATTCCACGTCATAGGTTCCGACGCCGAGTCCATCAAGGACCTGATGGACTCGATCAAAAGCCTGGGCTATTCCATCAGTATTATCAGCGTCTATGAAAAACAGGCTTGGGGAGGCCTAACTTACCGGCAGGAGGTGAACCTGAGGAAGGCGTTTGAATCTGGCTATTATAATATTCCTAGCCAGGTCACGCTTGATGATCTAGCTGCTGAGATCGGGGTATCCAAATCCACCCTGAACATCATACTCCGCAGGGCTGAAAGAAAGCTCATCTCCGATTATCTGAAGAACTCTGAGAAATGACCGCAGGGACGTGGCCAGCTATCCGGGGACGTCCTGTCCTCACGAGGCCCTCAATATCACCTTCCATGCCATCCAGCCACTGGCTGAAATGGGCGGTGCTGGCATTCTTGAGCGATCCGTGAGCTCAAAAGTTCTCATCAATTCTCAACCATATCAATATATTGATGATGTTACTATGGCCGCCCTGATCGATGTGAATGGGTGAAAGTGAGCCCATTACTAGGCTGATATGTAAGCCATTAATTTTATAAGGCGTTCAATCGAACATGTCCGCCGTTCCGACATAATATTTTCAATCCGATGTGGAGCCTAACAAACGCCTTGGGTTTAGGAGGAAAATGTATGTCAAAGGACAAAGTAGGGAATGCGGGAGCGTTGGGGCTATGTGCCTTTGGTCTCACGACCTTGGTCCTCATGCTCCATAACAATGGGCTCTACGGGATGAACACCATGATACTTGCCATGGGCATGTTCTATGGAGGTCTGGTCCAGCTCATCGTTGGGATATTGGAATGGAAGCATGGCAACACCTTCGGTACGGTGGCGTTCACATCGTTTGGCGCGTTCTGGCTATCGTTCTGCTTCATGATGATACTGCCACTCTTCGGGTTAGCCGCCCCTGACGCTACTGCGGTTGGCTGGTTCATGCTTGTCTGGACGGTCTTCACGTTCGCCATGTTCATCGGCACCCTGAGGATCGCCAGGGCCCTGCAGGTCGTGTTCGGTCTGGGTTCGATCGGCTTCGCCCTTCTGGCTCTCAATGACCTCACGGGCATTGCGGCCATTGGTGACGTTGCCGCCATCATCGGCGTGCTCCTCGGCTGCGCAGCCCTCTACACTGGCCTCGCTGAGGTGCTGAACGAGGTCTATGGAAAGGTCATCCTGCCGATCGGGCCGATGGTGCACAAGGAGGATGTTGCGAAGGCCGAATCGCAAAGGGCTCATGCAGAGTGAGCGATGAGACGTTCCGACCCCGTGCTCTCTGGGGGTCAGAGAGCACCCCAATCTTTTCATTCATTAGATCAACGGCGCAAATGGATATTGAGGTATAGCATGATCCAGAACTCAAGACAACAAGCATACACCGGACACCAAACGCCCAGATGCAAGGAAGACTATGGGCATCGGGTCCAGGTCGAAATGGCACTGAACTTTGAAACGCCCTACAGGACGCCCGTGCAGAACTTCTCCAACATCACTGCCGTGCACAGCGGGGGGTACCAGTTCAAGGATGCACGATGCACCCCTGCCCTGTCTGCAAAGCTGGCGCTCAGGTTTGCAAAGTTGACGCACTCCGACTTCGTCAAGCCTGCGCTGGACACCAACGGACAGCTGATAGACACCGGCCTCGACGTCAAACAGCCCGACGACAACTATGGTCGCGTGATGTCCACGCTCATCAATGAGCCTGAAGACGTCGACAAACTTGAGCTGTATGATCCCTTCAATCCCAGGGAGTGCCCGATGTTCACCAAGGGATTTGTGGACAACATCAGCATGGTGTCGAAGACCATGGACGAGGACTTCCACGTGCTGGGAATGTCCTGGGGGCCGTTCACCACTGCCGCATTCCTGCGAGGCGCCGAAAACATCATGATGGACATCAATTTCGAGCCCGATCTCGTAAAAAAGATGGTCTCAAAGACCGCCGTCTTCTGCGAGGAGATCCAGCTCAGGTGCATCGAGGCAGGTGCCACTGCCCTCTGGATGTCCGATCCTACTGCATCAGAGGACATGATCTCCAGCGAGATGTATGAAAAGCTCGCCTTTGACGGCACAAAGCAGGTCTGCACCAGCGTCAAGAGCAAGACCAAGGTGCCCATAATGGTGCATATGTGCGGGGATACCATGGAGACGATGAAGCTGCTGCCGGATGCCGGTGTGGAGTGCTTCAGCTGCGATGTCAAGAACGATCTTGCCGTCGCAAGGAAGAACATCGGAAAGAGAATGGCCCTGATGGGGAACCTCGACCCCGTAAAGGTCCTGTGGCAGGGCACGCCCGAGACCATCAGGAGCGCCTCGTACGGGTGCATCGAAGCTGCAGGGCAGGAGGGAGGGTTCATCCTAGCGCCCGGATGCGAGAGCCCCAGGGACTGCTCCGATGAGAACATGATCGCCATGGGGATGGCCGGTATCGATTACTGGATGAAGTGATTGCCAAAGACGTAGCCTAATCCTCAACATGCCCGGGCCAAGGCTGGTGATGAGCCTTGTGCCCACGGCATGATCTTTTTCTGGAAAGGCCCCTGATCAAGACCGTTCGGTTCATTGCATTTGGAGTCTTTTGACCGATCGAAGCATTTCTTCAATGGGCGTTAGCACGGCCGAGCCGCATGAGGGGATCACACGGTCATCATCATCGCGCAATGTCCGACCGCTTGTTGGACGGCTCCTGCTCGAGCACCGGTGGCCTTGACATGCATCGTTCAGCCGTTCACCGACCTGTCAGGACAGGTCATTGCGGCGTAGGCCGGCCGTTCTCCATATCCTTGGGGAAGGTTCCGGCCTGAGGCCATTCGTTATTCGGCCGAAAGGCCTCCGTTGATGACATGGGGCCGGAGCGGGGGGCGGGGCTGAGTAAGGTGCGGCCCTCGCCCGTCCATGCTCCGCGGGGATCGTTCAGGCGATGCCGAAATGATGCCTGACCGCAAGGCTATTAGTGGAGCAGCCTGCTCCGGCATCGGGTAAGGACGATGGAAGCAAGGCCGTTGATGTACGTCATCATCTCGACCGCCCTGTTCGGCATCAGTCCGCCAGTGGCAAAGGTGCTGCTGGAAGACCTCGACCCGGTGGCGCTGGCCGGTTTGCTGTACGTGGGGGCGTTCATCGGCCTGACGATCGTCAGCGTCATGCGCCCCTCCCGCCCGTCCGCGCCGCTGGAGCGGAAGGACGCGCCATGGCTGGCCGGGGCCATCCTGGCCGGCGGGGTGCTCGCTCCGGTGGCCCTCATGAGCGGCCTCACCATGGTCTCCGGCCTGGCCGGTTCTCTGCTCACGAACCTGGAAGGGGTGGCCACCGCGTTCATTGCCGTCCTCGTCTTCCGCGAGTATGCCGGCAAGCGGCTGTGGGCCGCGCTGGCCATGATGACCGCGGCCGGCGTCCTGCTGTCCTGGGACCCCTCGGGCGGCACCGTCGATCCCATGGGCCCGCTGCTCATCGTGTTGGCCATGATATGCTGGGGGGTCGACAACAATCTTACGAGGCAGATCTCCGGCAAGGACCCGGTCCGCATAGCGCAGCTGAAAGGTCTGATCGCCGGTTCGTTCTCCTTGAGCGTGGCGGCGCTGCTCGGCGTCCGGCTGTCGCTGACGCCGCCGTTGTTCTTTGCGCTGCTGCTCGGCGCGCTCAGCTACGGCATCAGCCTGGTGCTGTTCATCAAGGCGCTGGAGGGCCTCGGCTCCTCGCGCACGGGGGCGTTCTTCAGCCTGGGCCCGTTCGTCGGAGCGCTCGTTGCGGTGCTCTTCCTGGGCGATCCCCTCACGCCGCCGTTCATAGCGGCCGCGGCGCTCATGGCCCTGGGCGTGTACGCCCTCATGGCCGAGCGGCACTCGCACACGCACCGCCATGAGCGGATGGTCCACGAGCACGTCCACGAGCACGACGCCCATCACCGCCATGTCCATGATGGCGAGGGCGCGCACAGCCATGAGCACGTTCACGAGGCGATGGTGCACAGCCACGTGCACTGGCCGGACGAGCACCACCGGCACGAGCATGACGACTAGAGGTCAGCGATGGAACGCCTTCAGCGCCTGGTCCCTGGCCCCGGAGCGGTCCACCAGCTGCTTCAGCCCCGGAAGCGAGGAGATCTTGGCCATCGCTTTCACAGTGCCTCGTTTTGCCTGTATCCGAATGAGCGGCACGTCCTTGGCGCCCAGGCGGTACTTGAACTCCTCCGGGCCGGCCCCGAAGTCGAATTGCACGAAGCCCGCCTCCTGGGCCTCCCTCATGGCATAGATCGCCACCAGGTTCCCGGGCGAGAACTCCGCGAAGCGGTTGTTCATTCCGACGCGATACGCCCGCATCAGGTCCCCGTCGTCCAGGCATAGCATCTGCGATGCGAGCGTGCCGTCGATCCAGACCTCGTAGACCATCCCGCGGCCTTCTTCGGCGGTCGCGCGCATGACGTCCCTCAGGAATCCCGACAGGTTCTCGTTGCTGAAGATGCTCCCGCCCTTCTCGCTCCACCGCTCCATGTGCTGCAGCGCATACAGCTCGGTCGCTTCCGACGTCTCCTCGGGCAGGTCGACGGTGCGATAGCTGATGCGGTTGTCCCTTTCCAGCGCCTCTATGGCCTTGCGTATCGTTCTCCTGGTGCGAGATGAAGCGACGTCCATCACATCGCCGTTCTGCGGGATGTCCGTCCTGGGGCAGGGGATGTGCATGACCTCGTCCGTCTCCCACCGTTCGGCCACGCGGCGAAGCAATGCGCGGTTGACGTCATCGTCTCGTAATTCGTTCAGGTGCAGGACGTTCCATTCAAGCTCGCCCATGGCGTCGACGATGGCGTCGATGATGTCCTCTCGCTCGTCCAGCACCATTATCCCCAGGTCGTACAGCTCCGCCACGCCGGCCCCGTTGCCTACCATGGACAGCTTCCGCATGCGGATACCCATGGCCCGATGCTCCATCACCGCGAAGGGCGCCAGGCCGACCAGCTCCCCGTCCTCCTCCACCATGACGATGCGCGGCTGTGCTATCTGATCGAAGTGCCGCAGCCACTCCATCCCCCAGTCGAAGGAGGAGAATATCGAGCCGCGACATCTCTTCCTCAACGATTCCCACTCCGCCTGTATGAGCGGCACGTCCTCGGTATTGTCTACCACACGCACCGTCAGTTCGGCTATCCTGCGGACCGAGCGGTCCCACTTCCCCACCTGTTCCATTGTCATTTTCATTCCTCACGGTCCCTGCCGTCTTTGAGCAGGTATCTGAGCCCCCTGATGGGGGCGGTGAGCGGCTCCCTGATGGCCGAGCCCATGTACGAGCGCATCATCGCTCGCCTCTTGGTCCGGCGCTCTATGTCCAAGTATCTCTGCGATGTCACGTGGGCCATGCCCTTGCGGTCGATGGCCGAGAGTTCGTACGTTCCGACGCGCCCCCAGTCCTCCAGCGTCTGAGGCGGGACGAAGCCCTCCCTGACCGCGTCCTCGAACAGGGGCGTGTTGGGATACGGCGTATACGACAGGAACTCCGTGTACTCCGGTCGGATCGTCCGCAGCAGATGCTCGGTCGCCCTGGCGTCCTCCTCCGTCTCGCCCGGCAATCCGCTGACCATCATGGCGTACAGCTCAATGCCGGCGGCATGGACGTCGGCGGCCGCCCTCTCCAGCGTCTCCACCGTCATCCCCTTGTTGACGGCTTCCAGCATGCGCGCCGACCCCGTCTCCACGCCGATGAGCACCTGGCGGCAGCCGGCGTCGTACATCTCCCTGAGCAGCCCAGGCTGGATGAGGTCGGCCCGTACCTCGCAGTTCCATACGATGTCCAGGCCCCGTTCCTTTATGCCGCCGCATATGCCGCGGACCCGCTGCGGGTCGGCGTAGAACAGATCGTCGATGATGAGGAAGCCGCCGATCCGTTCGTCCAGGGACAGCACGTGCTCCATGGCCTCCAGCGTCCTGTTGGCCGACAGCGGATGCCACCGGCCGCCCCACATGGAGCGGGCGTAGCAGAAGCCGCATCGGCCGGTGCAGCCTCTTGACGTGACTATGGGAACGACCGAGCGCCCATGCAGCGGGACGAGATATCTAGAAAGGTCCCCTAGGCCCTCCCACCACGGGAGGGGGAGCGTGTCTAGGTCCGCTATCCTCTCCCTCCGTTCCGTTATCACTGCCCGACCGCCCCTGGCGAACGCTATTCCCTGTACAGAAGCGAGGTCTCCTCCGCTCTCCAGCGCTCGCAGCAGCTCGGATGCCGTCACCTCGCCCTCGCCCAGCACGGCCACGTCCACCGGCCCCTGCAGGACGGTCATCTCCGGGAGCGTCGTCGGGCCGGGCCCGCCCCAGATGACGGGTTTGCCGTCCTCCCGGGCCCACCGGGACACCTCCAGCGCCCGCAGTATGGCCGAGCTGATCTTGACATGGACGCCGACGACATCGGCGTCGATGCTCCCGAGCGTGGTGCGCTTCCCCCCATCCAGCTCCTCTCCGGACCAGTCGAGCAGGGAGATGTCGTGGCCTTCCTCCCGCAGGTAGGCGGCCAGCTGCATGATGCCGAAGGGCGGCGACGGTCTCAGCTCCCGCTCCTCGGGGCCGAAGCCCACGTTGACCAGGGCGACCTTCATGCCGTTCCCTCCGCCAGCTCAAGATATCGTGAGATGTAGCCTTCCGGGGTGTGCGCCTCCTCATACCGGCGCAGCGCGTTGGAGGCCATGCCTTTCCTCATGTCCCGTTCGTCCGCGAACATCCTCAGCGCTGACGCCAGCCCGTCCACCGTCAGGTCGGCCACCAGGCCGCAGGGTCCGGACACCAGCTCCGGCAGGCCGCCCCTCGGCGAGACGAGCAGGGGCACGCCCATGGAGAGCGCCTCGATGCACGAGAGCGGCGAGTTCTCCGAGCATATGGATGGGGCGACCAGGCACAGCGCCGTTGATAGCTCGTCGATCATCTCGCCCCGCTGCAGGAAGCCCAGCTTCCGCACCTTCCCGCCGGTGCGCTCCTCGTACTCGTCCACCAAACCTTCCAGGCTGCCGCTTCCCGCCACGTGCAGCTCCGCGTCCACGTTCGAGGCCTCGTAGGCGCGCAGCAGGAGACCGAGCCCCTTGTGCTCCTCGAGAACGCCGGCGAACAGGAAGTGCGACGGCCCCCGCGCCCGGACGTCCGGTCGGGGCACGAAGTTGGGCAGGATCGTTGAGCCCAGCCCGATCCGCTCCCGCAGGACGCTGGACATGTAGTGCGACGGCGCTATGGCATGGTCGATGCCCTCCACGTTCCGGGAGAACGCCCCGTTCCGCCAGGCCTGCGGCGGGCGCCCCGAAGAGATGGCGCACACCGTGCACTCCTGTCCGGCGCACCTCTCCTTGCCGCGGTACATCATGTCGCTTCGCGGGCAAACGAGCCAGTGATCGTGCGCCGTGTACAGATGAGGCATCTTGCCGACGCCCAGGACCTCGTGGCCCAGCAACGAGATGTTATGATGGTGGATCCAATCCGGGCGGACCTCCGAGACGATGCGTCGCAGCTGCCTCTCGACCTTCCTGTTCGAACCCGTGAGGTACGTGACCGCCGCCGACGCCGAGCCCATGCTGGTGCTGACCGGATGAACGTGCACGCCGCTGCTCTCGGGCCGCGGCTCGCGCCCCTTCGACTTCAGATGGAAGGCGTCCATGCTGTGCAGCACGTGCACCTCATGGCCGCGGCTCGCAAGCTCTTCCGCCAGGTACTTGACGTGAACGGCGTCCCCGCCCAGGTGGTACGGGGGATAGAAGGTCGAGGTCATCACTATGCGTCGGGTCTCCATTCGTCCCACCTAATGTGCGTGCTTCATCCCATGCAGGAGGTAGTTGTTGGCGATCTTGAGCGCATAGCGGAAGGCGAGGTTCAGATCGGACGGCTCCCTCACGACGTGGGCGATGTTGGACCTCCACCACCTCCCCGAGGTGTACAGCGTCTTGTACGCCATCTCCCTGGCCTTGTTGAGGTCGTCCGGGGTCAAATGCTCCGTTCCGACCACGGCGTCGTCCTGGTACAGCTTGCGGAAGTCGATGTCCAGGCCGAGGTCCCCGTGGACCTGCTGGTATAGCTTCGTTCCCGGGTACGGCACCGCCACGTTGAACTGCGCCGACGTCGGAAGGGTCTCCCGGACGAAGTCCAGGGTCTCCTGCACCGTGCTCCAATCCTCTCCCGGAAGGCCCAGGATGAAGGAGCAGAAGGTCTTCAGCTTCGCCTCCTTGGCCCACTTGATCGCCTGTCGCCCCTGCTCCACGGTGATGCGCTTCTCCACCGAGTCTAGGATGCGCTGGCTTCCCGATTCGATGCCGAACGACACCCCGCGGCAGCCGGCGCTGCGCATCAGCCTCAGAAGCTCCGGGTCCACCAGCTGAGCGCGGGTGTTGCAGTACCACTTGATCCTCAGGTCCTCCTCCTTCATGCTCTCGCACAGCTCCACCACCCGCTTGCGGTCGAACGTGAACGTCTCGTCGTAGAAGGAGGCGGTCCGGAGCCCGTAGCGCTCCTTGAGATGGCGCAGCTCGCTCAGTATGTTCTCCGCCGAACGCATCTTCAGCGGGGTGCCGGCCACGGTGCAGAACGAGCACTTGTACGGGCACCCCTTGCTCGTGTAGAGGATGGTGTACGGCCGGCCCGCCGGGGCCGTCACGAAGTACGGCTCCAGCGAGGGCAGCAGATCGTACGCGGGAAGCGGCATGGAGTCGTAGCTCTTCAGGGGCGAGGCGGCCGGCGTCCTGACGACCTCGCCGCCCTGGCGGCTGGCGATCCCCGGCGCGCCGCTCGCGTCCCCGCCGCGCAGCGCGGCCGCCAGAGCAGGCGCCGCTATCTCATAGTCCTGCAGGATGTAGTGGTCCAGGTCGGGCGCTTCCTTCATGACCGCCTCCGGCATGGTGTGCAGCGTCCAGCAGATGCCGGCCGTCACGACGCCCCGGTCGAACGACTTGACGATCGAAGCCGTTCGCATGTCCCAGTCAAAGGTGGTCGGCGTGAATCGGAAGATGACCAGGTCCGGCCGATGCTTCGACAGGCCGGCCTTCAGCTCATCGTACGGCAGGTCGAAGCCGTTCATGTCCATGAGGGCGACCTCATCTCCCTGCTGACGCAGCAGCGCGCCTATCTGCAGCAGGCTGTATGGCTCCATGACCGAGTAGCGCTCAGTGATCTCGCATCTCTCCTCCCTGATGACCGGGATGCCCTCGAACCTCGGCGGGTTCACCAACAATACCTTCATGAACATTCCTCCAGCGTGCTGCGGTAAACTTCGGCCGTCCGCCTGGCCATCACCGATGCGCTGAACTCCGACTGCACCTTGTCCCGGGCCCGCATGCACAGCGAGCGGGCGAAGCGGGCGTCCGACAGGACCTTGGAGATCGCGTCGGCAAGGGCGTTATGGTCCATGGGCTGTACCAACAAACCGTCCCGATGGTCGGTAATGATCTCAGGCACCCCTCCCACCGAGGACGCGATGACCGGCGTCCCGGACGACATGGCCTCCAGGATGGTGAGCGGGAGGCTCTCCGAATAGGACGGCAATATGAACGCGGAAGCGAGCGGGTACAGGTACGGCATATTGTCGTACGAGACCGGACCAAGGAAGATGCATTTTGAACGGTCCAGGCCGGCCCGGCGGGCCATCTCCTCCCATTTATCGTACGGCCCGTTGCCGGCGTAAACGAAATGGACGTCCGACCTGCCCATCGAGCGCTGCGCCTTGATGGCTGTCGGTATCCCTTTCAGCGCGATCATGCGGCCAGAGAACAGGACGATGTTCTCCAGGCCCTCTAGCATGGGGAACCGCTCGATGCACTCCGAGATGTCCTTCGGCCCGAACATGGTGGTGTCGATGCCGTTGTGGATGACCCTGGACCCTTCTCCGATGCCGAAGGAGCGCACGCACAGCTCGCGTATGAACTCGGAGACGAAGATGAACGAGGACGATCTCCTCATGTAGATCTTCTCGGCCGTCCTCAAGAGCGGCAGAAGCAGATAGGTCATGCGTTCGGACGACTCCAGCTTCCCGAGCGGAAGTCCGGAGGTGCGGGTGCCCATCCTCTGCGAGTCGATGGTGCTGTGGACGGTCGTCACCGACGGCACCTCGCTGCCGAGGATCTTCAGGAACAGATCGGCCATCTGCGCGTGGTTCGAATGCACAAGATCGAAGCGGTGCGCATCGTTCAGCTCGCGGAACGAGCGCCACAGCGCCAGCTGGAACTGGTTGTTGGACATGAACGTGTCTCTCGAACGTCCGAGGTGATGGACGGTGATGCGGTCGTCCACCGCAGGCGACGTCCTGCCGTTCTTGAGGCACAGCAGATGGACCTCGAAGTCGGACGGGAGGTTCCTGGCCAGCTGCATGACGTAGCTGCCGACCCCGCCCCAGCTCAGGTGCTCCGGAGTTACCATGGCTATTCGCATGGGATCCTCAGAGGAACTGGAACGGCGTAGGGGACGGGGACTTCTCCGAACGCTTGGTGGTCTTCAGCTCAAAGTCGCCGGCGGCATTGAAGAAGCGCCTCTCCAGCAACTTGTCCAGGATGGAGAAGCCGGCCTTGAGCGGAACAAGCTTCGTCTCACCCTTCCGCGGCAGGTAGGTGATCGGCACCTCGACGATCCCCAGCCCCTTCTTGGCCGATTCGGCGAACAGCTCGGCCTCCAGCTCGAAGTGCCTGGAATCCAGTTCCAGGACGTCGAGCGCTTTGGCGTTGAAGCCCCACATTCCGGTGCACAGGTCGGTGCAGCGATGCTGGTACAGCACCGTGGCGGCATCGCTCAGGACGATATTGCCCAGGCGGTTCAGGCCGGTCATGGCGCCGTCCACGATGGTCCCCAGGAACCTGGAGCCCATCACCACGTCGGCGCCCTTCTCCAGCGCGTTGATGATATCCATGATATGCTCCGGCGGATACGTCCCGTCGGCGTCCAGCATGATGAGGTACTTGGCGTCCCTCATGGCCGTGGAGCCTTCGCAGCTGCTCCGGCCAATGTCGGCATGGTCCCGGTCATCGGGATGGCACAGCGCCAGCGCCTGCCTTACCCCCAGGCCCTTTCCCCTTCCCTGCTGAACGATGATCCTGGCGCCTCTCTCCCGGGCGATCTCCAGCGTCCTGTCGGTCGAATTGCCGTCGATCACGACCGCTACCGCATCATAGCCCCGGCCGCGGAGCGTATCGAACGGGATGTCGTCGATGACCCCGCCTATGCTGTTCTCTTCATTCAACGCCGGCAGCATCACGACTACCTTGGCCCTCGACAGTCCCCATCCCTCCAGTTGTTATAGCGTCCGCTAATGAGATCACCCCTAACGTTTCGAATCGAACCACCCTTGCCAGGCTAGAAAGCCTGGAAAATGGTTTAGCCAGACAGTTTAATTTATCTTATCTGTTAGCGATAATTTTGTATCGTCCCTTACTTATAACTTTCTCAATCCAGAGGATGAAGGCCCCGAGGCCGCTCTCCGCTCCCGCAGCGGGAACGTCATCGGCAGCAGGAGCGACATCGTGTACAGCAACGGTATCGCGAAGAAGAGCAGCAGCACGTACCGCATGACGTCGCCTCCTCCTAGGTACAGGATCAGGGCGTAGTATCCGCCCTGCAGCAGCGCCATGACGGCGACGAGCGCTCCGAGCAGGTACAGGTTCCTGCTCTCCCGCTGATCGAGCTGCCGCCGGGAGCCGTGCAGGCGGAGCGGCCCGAACAGCGCGATCACCAGTAGCAGGGCGATCGAGGACAGCGCCACCTCGGCGGATATGTCGAACGGCGAGTTGAACAGGTGCAGATGGTACCAGGTGTCGTCCCACGGCCAGAACGGATGGACGGAGCCGATGTACAGATCGCCGAGGAGATGCCCGAACGCCGCCACCGCTCCGATGACGTACATCACCGGCCGCGGGCGGAACAGTGCGGCAAGGATGCCCAACGAGAGCAGGAGCATGAACGTCAGCCCGGCAAGCGAATGGGTGAAGACGCGAAGTTCGCCGAGATGAAGGAAATCGGGCAGCAGCGCGAAGAACGCCATGAAGTACAACGCTAGCAAACGCTCCCGCTTCACCATCACCAGCAGCGGCAGGCAAAGCAAGAATGATAATGCCAGATGTCCCGGTAGCCACATCTTCCTTTCCTCGCTTCCCCGCCTCATACTCTAACCGCTAGGTTATCAAATTTTTCGCCCGGCGGCATAGGAAAGCTTAATGAGCACCGGGTTGACAATCAAATGGGGAATGCTTTCCGGGGGAGGGAAGTTGGAGGAGCGAGAGCGAGGCATACGGCCATCCATACTATACGCCCTGTCGCTGGTAGGCTTCGCCATCGTGGTGGCGTCGTCTATAGGGCACGAGGTCCAGGTCATACCGGTGGACACGCCGTTCGGCCTGCTGGGCATGCTCCCGCCCGCCTACTGGATCGGCATGCTCATCATGCTGCTGTCCCTCGCCCTGGGGTTCAAGCGCGGCGCCGAGGGGCTGTTCTTCTTCCAGTCGGCGCTGGTCTTCCTGGCGCTGTGGGGCGCTCCCACGATGTTCGAGAGGTTCCCGTCGACCTGGGACACCACGATGCACTACTATTCGTCGCTGGAGATCGCCCGCGCGGGCGCCATGCCCACCGACCCGTCGTTCGCCTACGCCTTCAACTATCCCGGCTTCTTTGTCCTGGGCTCATCGTACATCGTGATGGCCGATCCTCCGGCCATCCTGTTCCTGCGCGCATGGTCGCTGTTCGCCGCCCTGTTCACGGTGGCGGCCATCTACCTCTTCGTCCGCACGTACGTGCCCGGGGCCGACTACCGCCTGGCGTTCCTCATCTCGGCGTTCGCCAACGTCTGGCTGCAGTTCAACTTCTCCCCGCAGTCCATGGGGCTGGCGGCCGGGCTGCTCATATTCGTCTGTCTCGAACGAGAGGGGACGGAATGGCGCCTGGCATCCATCGGGCTGTTCACGTTCGTAGTGGTGGCGCACCCGACCACGCTGATCTTCGTCCTGGGGGCCATACTGCTCAAGGAGGTGGCCGGCCGGCTGTATCGCCTCATCGTCGGCCGCCATAAGCCCATCAGGTGGGACCGGCCGTGGCCCCTGGGGGCGTTCATACTCATATGGATCGGTTGGCTGCTGACCGGCTCGGCCTCGTTCTCGCGAGGCATCGCCGAGTTCATAGCGGAGCGGCTGAGCTACATCATGTATGCCGGCCAGACGGTGGTGGAGCAGGTCGCCATGCGGACCTCGCCCGA
>DAGU01000109.1:31092-36723 GCA_002498285.1 Methanomassiliicoccus sp. UBA386
GTCCTGCTGTACTATCGGAAGAAGGACCCGCGGGTGGTGCCGAGCAACATCCTGGCGCTGTTCCTAATGCCCATCCTGATCGTCCCGCTCGATACGCTGTTCTTCAACGGCCAGCTGTACGACCGCGGACTGCTCTACCTCATGCTGGTGGCCCCCATCATATTCGTGCCACTGCTCATCGGCCGGGCCGGGAGGTACGTGAGGCCGGCGCTGACCGTCCTCGCGGTGCTGATCGTGGTGGCGGCCGCCTCCACCATGTTCTACCAGGAGAGCCTGTACGTCTCGAGCGAGCGGAGCGTGGCGGCGTCCGACTACCTGTCGAACCGCGGCCCGGACACATACGTGGTCGGCGGTTTTTATCCCTATGACGTCTGGAGCGATACGCCGGAGCAATACCAGCGCATCAAGTTCAACACCGCCTACGGCAGCGATGAGAAGGCCGAGTCCATCAACAATCTCACGCTGTACTTCGGCCGGGGCGGCTACCTCTTCGATCATACATCGGAGCTGTGGTACCGCCAGTGGGGCGTCCATCACATGTACGCCTTCTATGAGGAGCAGATCGGCCAACACTATCGCGTCTACGACAACGGCGACCATTATGTCGTCTACTCCAGGGGGCGGTGAGATGCGCATCGGGCTGGTGAACCTCATCACCAAGACGGCCGACCTGCAGGCCGACGCTTCCGTGCTATCGGCGCGCCCAGGGGTGAGCGACGATTCAGAGCTCAACATCGTGGAGATGGCAAGGCGGCTGGAAAAGCGCGGTCATGAGGTGACGGTCTTCGTCTCCGACGTCTATCGGCCGTCCCGGCCGGGCAGGGGCGACGTCCGCATCGAGTACCTGCCGACCAAGCTCCCGCTGATGTTCCCGCCATCGCTGGCCCCCTTCACCCCGTCGCTCTCAAAACGCCTGAAGGAGGAGAGGCTGGACATCGTCCAGTCGGGCGAGGTGTTCCAGCCAGGGACCATGCTTGCGTCGTCGGCGGCCGACCATGGGCGGTTGTTCGTCTGGCAGGAGCTGGACATCCTGATGCGCGGCCCCGCCGGATGGGGGCAGAAGAGCTTCTACTCCACGCTGGGGAGGCGGCTCGCCAAGCGGTGCCAGGCCATCATACCGAGGTCGCTCTCGGCCCGCCGCCATCTGGTGGAGCACGGGATCCCGGAGGAAAAGATGGCGCCGGTGGTGCACTCCGGCGTGGATACTATGCTCTATCGTCCGATGAACAAGTCTGAGGCAAGGGAGCGTTTCGGCATCGACGAGGACAGGAACGTCATCCTGTCGATCGGAAGGCTGCACGCCAACAAGGGAATGGACATCCTGGTCCGGGCGATGTGCCGCATCCGCAGCACCGACCCGGACGCGCTGCTGATCATCAAGGGCGTGGGTCCGGAGGAGGCCAACCTGAGGCGCATGGTGTCGGACGGGAAGCTGGAATACAACGTGCGGGTCATGTCCGACCTCCTGGACCGCCGGGAGATGGCGCTGCTGTACAACTGCGCCGATCTGCTGGCGGTCTCCAGCCGCGTTGACCTGTTCCCGTTCACGGCCATCGAGGCCATATCCTGCGGGGTCCCGATCGCCACTTCGTTCGGCCGGGGGCTTCGCTCCGACATCGTCGAGAAGGGGGCGGGGACCATGCTTCCCTCGGAGCCGCAGAACATGGCGAGGGCGCTTCTGGAACTGCTCGAAGAGCCGGTGCAGCTGGACATCATGGGGCGGAACGCCCGCGAGCTCGCGCTGCGGGACTTCGACCACGAGGTGGCGGCCGACCGGCTGGTGGCGATCTACGGAGGGGAGGCATGAGCGCGCGCGTCATGTTCCTGCCGTGGGTGGAGGCCCCGCCGTCCAGCTCGGAGAGGACGCCCCAGCTGCTCAGCCGGCTGTCGTGCTGGTACCACGTCGTGCCCGTCCGGCCGGGGCGGTTCAACAAGATGGTGTACGATCAGGACAGGCCCCGCGCCGCGCGCTACCTCCTCTTCCTGGCGGACGAGGTGGACACCTTCCTGAGAACGCTGCGCGCCGCCCGCCGCGAGAAGGTGAGGCTCATCTTCGCCGAAGGCACCTACTTCTCCCTGGCCGGCGCGCTGGCCGCACGGCTGAGAGGCATCCCGATGGTGTGGGACAACCACGCCAACATCAGGGACTTCTCGGCCGCCCTTGGAAAATCCCGACTGTTCTTCCGCGGGAACCTCCTGTTGGAGAGGGTCCTCCATTCCCTATCGTCGGCCGTTCTGGTCGTGTCGGAGAAGGAAAAGGACGCGTACAGGGAGATGGGCTTCCAGACCGACAAGTTCGAGGTCGTGCCGACCTGCGTGGACCTGGACGCATTGGACCGTGACATGATGCCGAGGGACGAGGGCAGGAAGGCGCTGGGCATCGACGGCCACGCCGTGCTGTTCTTCGGCACGCTGAGGTACGAGCCCAATCTTGAGTCGGCGCTGTACATCTCCCGGGAGATGGCGCCTGCCGTCCGCGAACAGGTTCCGGACGCCGTGGTGTACCTGGCCGGCAGCGGGGAGCTGGGCGAGGCGCCCTCCGACGGCGTCGAGATGCTGGGCTTCGTCCCTGAGCTGGCGCCCTGGCTCTCGGCTGCCGACGTATGCGTCGCGCCCACCTGGCGCGGGGTCGGTATACTGACCAAGGTGATCGACATGCTGTCGGCCGGCCGCGCCACCGTCGTAAGCCCGCTCGCCCTGGACGGGATGCCGGAGCTGGAGGATGGCGAGAACTGCCTGGTGGGCGAGGACCCGGAGCATTTCTCCCGTCAGGTGGCGAGGCTGCTGGGCGATGAGGCGCTGCGCGAACGGCTGGGCCGCAACGGCCGCCGGCTGGTCGAGGAGCGGTACTGCTGGAGCGCGGTCGGCGTTAAGCTGCGCCGATTGCTCGACGGCCTGATGAAGGAGGCTGGCAATGGTTAAAAGGGACAAGGTGCTCGTAGGCCCGGGAAGGCCGTGGGACATCGTGCTGGTGTGCGCCGTAGTGGCCGTGGCGGCGCTGCTGCCCGTGTACGTGCCGTCATCGCCCCTGGCATGGTTCTTCGGCTTCGCCGCGGTGTTCTATTGTCCCGGGTACGCGATGGCCTCGGCGCTGCTGCCCGGCCGCCTGGCGACGCTGTCCCGCACCTTCGTTCCGCGCCAGGAGAGGACGCATGTCATAACGATGCTGATGCGCTCCGCGCTGGCCGTCGGCCTGAGCGCCACCACGGTCGCCCTGGCGGCCACCATCATGACCCGCGGGCTGGTGGAGCTGAACGCCCTGTCGGTGGGCCTCACGCTGATAGCGGTAACGTTCGCCGCGTCGGCGGTTGCCGTGTACCGACGCTCCAGGCTCCCGCCCGGGGACCAGTTCGCCATCGTCCACCGTCCGGCCGAGCGCCGTCCGCTCAACAGGAGGGAAGGAGCGGTGGTGGCCATGATCGTCGTGGCCGTGATGGCGCTGGGCGTGGTGGTCAGCGACGGCCTGATGGCCGATCGGTCGGGACAGCCGTACTCGGAGTTCGAGGTGACCGGGGCCGACGGGCAGCTGGACCATCTGCCGTCGTCGCTATCGCCCAACCAGCAGGCCGTCGTCGAGGTCGCGATCACGAACAACCTGGGCAGGGCGGCCGACTACACGCTCATCATATCGCTGAGCGATTCCCTGTCGGCGACGCCTGCCGATCTGTCGAATCCGGTCGTCCTGTCCCCCGGGGCGGGGAAGAGCACGACGATATCGCTGGCCGACGGCGCGAGCCTTGAACAGAGATTGACGTTCAGCATCGACAGGCCCGGCGATTGGACCGTGTATCTCCGTCTGGTCGATCCGGGAGGTTCGGAGGTGATGACGCTCTGGCTGCCCATCACGGTGCGCTGAGCGGGGTGATCGTCAGGCCCCTGGGCCTGGCGGACGAGCTGCTGACGGCGGCCGTTATCGTCATGGCGGCCAGCGTGCTGCTGCTCCTCTTCCGGCGAAGGTCCAGAAGCGCCGCCGCGCTGCCCATAATCATCGCCGCCGCGGCCGTCATCAGCGCCTCGGGAGGCTAGGATGGAGTACCGCGTAGTCAACGTAATTCCCTTTCCCCGGGCGCTCATCGCCCTGATCCCCTGGACCTTCCTGGGCTGCGCGGCCATGTACGCGTATGTCGCCCTGGGGGCAAGGGACGGCGCGGTGGCCGGGATGGCGCTGCTGCTGGGGGCCTTCGTCATGGCGGTCGCCTGCTACGCGGCGGCGGAGCGACGGTCCGAGGCGGCCTACGGCGCCGCGGCCCTGGTGTGCGGGACGGCCATCGTCACCGCTGTTCTGCCAACGACCGGCAGCATGTTCGTGGACGCCGTTGTCCTGCTGACCGTGATCGTCATCGCGGCCGTCCTGTTCGTCCGCGCGGTGCCCATGCCAGCGCTGCGCCCCGTTCGCCTGCGAAACATCTCCATGGCGGTCGTTCTTCTGCTCCCGATCGCCCTGGCCTTCGCCCAGGCGGCCTCCCTCGGCCTGAGGTTCTGGGAGACCTTCCCGCTCGGGACGCCGTCATTCCTGTTCGTCCCGTTCATGGCCCTGTGGGGCTTCGCCGAGGAAGCCCTCTTCCGCGGCGTGGTGCAGCGCTCGTTCTCCGCCGCCATGGGCCGCTGGTCAGCGATCTTCTCGGCGGCCGCTCTCAACGCGGCCTACATGCTCTTCTGGGGCTCGGTGATGTACGCCGTGTTCTCCTTCCTCGCCGCTTTGCTGCTCGGCCATCTGTACGCAAGAACGAACAGCCTGATGTACGTGGGGACGATCCGCGCTCTCACCGACACCTGGCTCATCGTCGCCTTCCTAGTCCTGGGATTGGCCTTCTAGGCAGAAGGGCCAAAACGTCCTGGGGATGAACTACAAATATCGATACCTGCAATAAATCACTCTCATGCTACTATCGCGGGGAAGCTTGGAACATGAGACCGGGAAGATACCTTGGCGTTTATCCGTGACGGCGGTGCGGCCTTGAGGGCCTCGATCGTCGTCTGCACGTTCAACCGGGTCGACTGGCTGCCGAAGTGTTTGGCGTCCCTTCTGGCCCAGGACCCTCGCCCCCACGAGATCATCGTGGTGGACGGTCCGTCGGCGGACGGCACCAGGGAGCTGCTCGAAGGGATGGAGAGGGAAGGACTGGTGCAGCTCATCGAGCAGCGCAGCCTGGACGGCATCTCGGCGGCCCGCAATCTGGGTCTGGCGGCCGCCACCGGCGACATCGTGTGCTTCATCGACGACGACGCCATAGCGGAGCCCGGGTGGCTGCGGGCCGTCCTGGACGGCTATGTGGACGATGGGGTGGGGGGCGTGGGCGGGCCCGTGCATCACATGAATGGGCAGCTGTGCATGGGGCGCAACGCCGTCTCCACCGAGGGTATGTGGTTCGACGAGTCGCGGCACGAACCGCTGGACGGCTGCTTCCCCGTCATGGTGGGATGCAACATGTCCTTCCGCCGCCAAGCGCTCATCGACGCCGGCGGCTTCGACCCCTATTTCCGATACCATCAGGACGAGACCGATGCCTGCCTGGGCGTCCTTCGTCTCGGATACCGCATCCGCTACGAGGAGAAGGCGGTGGTGCGGCACGAGTGGTGCGAGGGGTCATACAGAAAGGACATGCTGCGGTGGTACATCCGCCTGCGGTA
>DAGU01000109.1:36924-42257 GCA_002498285.1 Methanomassiliicoccus sp. UBA386
AACCGCGCCATGGCGTTCGTCTCGAAGCGGAGGATAGTGACGGAGAGCCCGGGAGAGAAGATGAGGACCGATCCTCATCTGCCCTCCTTCTTCACCTATGTAGGGTTGGTGTCGGAGGCCTGCGGCCTGGTCCAGGGGTGGCGGGACGGGGGGCAGAACCACGTGAAGGGCTCAAGGCCTCCCGAGCCGCTCAAGGAGCCTGCCTAGGGCGCTCCTGACGGCCTCCACGCCGCGGTCCGCGCGGCCGGTGCATACCAGCCCGAACAGCAGCGCGGCCGCTCCCACGAGCCCGAGCACCGGCCCGGTCGCCATGGCGGTCGCGCCGGCGAGCGGCTGTTTCGCGGGAGCGGCCTCCATCTCGATCGTGACCTCGGTATCGCCAAGAACGTCAACGCTGCCGAGCGCGTCCGCATAGCCGGCGCGCGACGCCGATATGGCGTGCGTTCCGGCGGGAACGCCGGGGAAGGCGAAGCGGCCGTTCCTGTCAGCGTCGACGCTTTCGTCGCCGAGCGTTACCGTGGCGCCGTCCAGCGAGGTGCCGTTGCTCCTGACCTCGCCGATCACCGAGTACACGGGCGCCGACGCCGTCCTGAAGGTGGAGCGGAACGGCGTATCGTTCGACATCCCCTCCAGGCTGTCCAGGCGCTCGATCTCGATGTCGTGCTCGGCCAGCGGCGCCAGCGGCTCATGGGGCGTGAAGACCGCGGTGACGTCGTCCGTCCACGACCAGCTGCCCTCCGGGCCGAAGTTGAACGCGGCCTGCATCGCCTGGCGGTCCACTGGCGCGTTGAATGTTATAGTGATGTTGGTGCTCGTCGAGATCCCCTCGGACCGGTCGGCCGGCGTCATGCCGACGACCTGGGGAACGGGCGGGGGCGCCTCGGCGGTCGTTATGACCTCTTCGTCGCCATAGGCGCGGGTGAAGGAGATCCATCCGCCGTCATCGGCGCGGAGCGTGACGAACCTCTCGCCGTCGCTGAGCACATCGTAATAGTGAGAGGGTAAGAGGTTTCCGAGGCGCATCGTGGTCTCCCCGCCGGTGGCGCGCACGCGCACCTCCCCGACGGCGGCCGCGACGTACGCCACGCCCTCCCCCGAGTGGAGGACGGCGGCGTCGCCGCTCTTCACGATGTGCCCGGTGGCCCCGGCGGCGATCGTCCCGTGGACGATCACTTTGCCGTCAGCCGTGTACTCGGCCTCGCCGACCTGCGTCAGGCCGTCCATCGAGTAGACGGCGTCGGCCGGCAGCACGACGACGAAGGCCCTTTCGGTCGACCACAGGTTGGTGAGCGAGTACCGCTCGCTCTCCTCGGTGAACTCGATGTCCACCGCGCCGCCCCCGGTCATGACGACCATCGGCCGGTCGGTGGCGATGCTGTTTCCCTCGCTGCGGAGGTCGATCGTCGCCGGCCAGAACTGCGGTCCGTGGGCGCGGTCAGCCCCCATCGCCAGGAACATGTCCTCCGCTCTTTCCAGGTACGGTATCTGGGCCGCGCCCGGATCGTACGAGCGCAGGTTGGGATAGAACCCGTAGCGGGCGGCGCCGAACAGGACCGAATCGACGGCCCAGGAGTCCGACGCGGCGTTGTAGTTCTGGTCCACGCTGATGCGCGGCCTGAGCTCGGGCGGCATGTTGTTGACGAAGTTCATCACCGAGGCGGTGTGCGCCCTTAGGTCGTTGTTGTACATCGGCACTGCTTCATAGCCCTCGATCAGGCTGAGGTCGGAGACCATCGACAGGTGGAGCAGCGCGGTGAACGGGTTGGTTATGACATAGCCGAACTTACCCGAGCCGTACGTCTCCTCCACCAGGCGCAGGAAGCCGGTGTAGACGAACTCGCCCTTCTGGTTGTAGTCGTTCCGTATGTTGTTGGCCTCGTCCACCACGTTCATCTCGTCCCAGAACACCCCGTCGGACGACCACCACCAGTCATTGTAGGGGTCGCCGTTTATGAGGTGTTCGCGGTACTCGGGACTGGCGGCGCTCGCGATCCGGTAGCCGGACGGCGAGTACATCTGCTGGCCCGGGGCGTCATGCAGCTGCCACGATGCCGGCATGCTGCCGTCATGCGGGACCATCAGCTGCGACGACTTGTAGTGCCAGTTGATCTGCTCGGGGTTGGTGGACTGCATCGCCACCGTGATCTGGCTGTTCTCCACCCACCTCAGCAGGTCGCCGTCCCAGGTGGACAGTGTGTTCATCGTCAGCGGGAAGATGTCGGTGTTGTGCACCGTCCACTCCTTCGCTATCTCCGTCGCCACCCACTTGGCGTATCCGTAGTTATGGCCGATCGGCTCCCCGTCGGAGTGCTTGTACGGCCTCACGAACATGTGGTAGGTGGTCTCCTCGCCCTTTGCCGGATCGGGCAGGACCGAGCTCTTGGAGGAGAACTTCAGGCAGAAGGTCGAGGGACCGCCGCCGCCGAAGTCCTTCATCCACACTGGAGCCCACAGGTACGCCTCCTCCTCGTTGTAGCCCCATTCGAGTCCCAGGTCGCCCTTCGGCTGCCTGATGTCGAAGGAGGGGGCGAACATCTCGAAGGATGGGTACCAGCCTCCGATGCCATGGGTCGCGGGCCGGTCCTCGGCGAAGCCCGGCACGTAGCGATGCACCTGCCCGTCGGAGAACAGGTCGACCATGCGGCCGTCCTGATCGTATAGTCCTGCGAAGTAGGTGACCACGGCGTTCTTCTCGCCTGGCATGTAGGTGCTGTCGAACTCGAAGTAGTCGCGGTAGATGGTGAACTCCTGCCGCATGCTGAACTGCGGGCTGGATTCCACGAACCATATGCGGTTCCCATCGCGTCCGTGATCGGAGATCTTCATTGACACCCAGTTAAGGTCGTTCCCGTTCTGGTCGACCGTTCCCTCCGCTGGCACGTTCGGATTGACCCGACGGTAGCGGATGACGTCGTCTGTGAAGTATGGCCTGATGACGTAGTCGACAAAGTCGCCGTCCTGCGCCACCGTGATGGAGTATTCGTCAGCGCGGACCTCGTAGGAGGAATCGCCGACCTTCACCTCAAGAATGGAGGACTCCACGCCCAGCTCGAAGTCCTCGTATTCGTCCTTTGGCTCGACCACCACGCCGTCCCCGGACGGCGTCTTGAGGTCAGAGGGACCACCCCTGAGACCTCCGATTATCGCTCCGCGGGGAGCGCCCTCGTCGAGCAATGGCGGTATGACCAATGTCAGGAGGAGCCCGATGACGAGCACCGCCGACAGCGGCCGCAGCAGCGTCCTGAGCCGGCGCCGCTGATCGGCCCTCATGGCCATACCTCTACTTGGCATGCCGCGCCCCGGCCTCCTCGCAGGAGGGCCCAGACGGCAGCATGGCTGGCCTTATGTCTTCTCAAGCTATCCCATCCTTTTCGGTCGCTTGTGACCCTGGCCGGCGCCTCCGCCGGCCGCTGCCCGCCGATGTCAGCGAACAGGGTGCTTTCCCTGTTGCGGGAGAAAGGTATCCTCCAAGTGAGGTTTCCTGCCTCCCGGGCGAGACCCGTTGCCGTTACAAATTATAAAACTGCTTTTCAGAAGATATCATGGATGATATTCTTAGGCCGGGGCGAATAATGCGGCCTGGCCAGTATCGTCGACCGACCATTTCGACAATCGCCTGCCGCTTTAACACTACCGTCCATGGGACGCGACCGCTTCCGCGGCGGCCGAACGGTAGTCGTCGAGGAACCGCTCCATCGAGTACCTCTTCTCCACCACATGCCGCGGGTGGAACGAACTGGACAGCACCTCGTCGATCGCCTCCACGTACTCGGACGCGTTCCACGACGGGACGATGCGGCCGATGCGGTCCTCCTCCAGGTCCTCGAACACGCCCGTCCTGGACACCACCACGGGCAGATCGCAGGCCATCGCTTCCAGTCCGGTGAATCCTACCGACTCGTAGCGCGAGGGGAAGAGCAGGACATCGGCGGCAGAATAGTACAGGGGCATGCGCTCGTTGGGCACGCTGCGGCGCACGATCAGGCCATCATCGTCCAACCGCGAGGAGGTGACGCACAGGAACTGGATGTCAGGACGTTCCCTGGCGGCCTCCCGCACGATGTCAAAGCCCTTGGTGGCATCGGCCCGCCCGACGAACAGGCAGATCGGTCCGTCGGCCTCGATGCCGAGATCCTCCCTCGCCCTCTCCCTGGGCAGCGGCCGGAACCGCTCCATGTCCACGCCGTGCTCGATCACCCTTGATCGTATGCGGTACAGCGACCACAGCTCCCGCGAGACCTTTGCCGATACGGCAATGCTGCTCTTGCCCACCGAGGCCAGCTTCTCGAAGACGGACGAGACGTACTTCGACGGCAGATATCCTGGCGTTCCTCGAAGCACCTGGTCGGCCAGCCCACGCATGGTGAAGTGGAACACGTTCAACATCGGAACGTCGATGTTGGACATGCCCAGGCACCATCCCGCGGTGGCGCTGGCGATCGCAACGTCATAGTTGTCCCGGCGATGCAGCTGGCGAAACCGCCGGCAGATGGCCGCGCCCTTTCTAGCCTCTTCCAGATTGAACCTCGTCAGATCGGGCCCGCGGCCATTGGACGACGAGTAGGTGATCACATCGACATCCTGGAACGCCCCCCGCAGGTGCTCGGTGAACAGTTCTGTTCCCCCCTGCACCTCGTCGAAGCTATACATTGAAAGCAAGGCTACCTTCACTTCCCCCTCCCCCGGTGTAAGGTTAATTAGGGTAGCGCTCGACTATTATTCCTTGTGGGAGTATCGAACAGCGCGACAATGGAGCTGCGGCTCATAATCGAGAAGTTGAGGAACCGTTTTTCCGTGCCTACCAGGCTGGAGGGCACCGCCTGGAGCCCCAAGGTCATGGAGCTGCCCCCGGGCGAGCGGTTCCTGGTGGTGGCGCCGCATCCCGATGACGACGCGGTCGGCTGCGGGGGGAGCATCATCAAACTGGTGGACGCCGGGAAGGAGGTGAGGATCGTGTACCTCTCCATCCAGGAGGGGGACTTCACCCGCGAGCACCGGAAGGAAGAGATCCAGCGCTCGGTCGAGCGGCTGGGCGTCGTCGACCACGTGCTGCACGAGACGCCGTTCCCCTCGGCCCGGGAGGCCGCCCGGCTCATCGCCCAGGAGCTGTCGTCCGGGTACGATGCGGTCTTCATACCATCGCCGTTCGAGAACCATGATCATCACCTGCGGACGTTTGAGGCATGCGTCGAGGCGCTGCGAAGCGGCGGCGCGACGCCGGACATGATCATGTATGAGGTGTGGGGAACGCTGATGCCAAACCTGCTGATACCGATCCAGGACGTCATGGAGAGAAAGGTCGCCGCCGTCAAGGAGCACGGAACGCAATGCGC
>DAGU01000109.1:42460-44307 GCA_002498285.1 Methanomassiliicoccus sp. UBA386
GAGGCGTTCATGCACATGCCCGCGCCCACCGCGCTGAAGCTGTTCTGATCACACCAGGGGCGCTTCTCGAAGCGAATATTGGGTGCGGCGGATCAGGCCGCGGTTGACGGCGCGAAGGTGCACCTGCGGGCGGTCCACCGCGTTGAAGCGATACTTGTACGTCTCGGAGCCTCGGAGCATGTCGAACTCCCTGCAGCCGCGCTGGTGGCACTCCTCGATGATGCGGCTCAGCAAGACGTTCCCGGGAGAGTACTGAGCGTAGTCGGGCCCGAAACCCGACAGATAGTACAGATAGCGATCCTTGTCCTCCAGGCCCATGGTGATGGCCTGCGGCGTGCCGTCCACGAGGATTGCATGGAACACTATCCCGCGGCCCACCATGCGCTGGGCGGCGTTCTCGATGAACTGCGGCATTCCCGGCAGTCTGAGGCAGCTGGAGGACCGCCATCTCTGGTCGTGCAGCTCCTTCAACCATCGGATCGCCTCGTTGATCCTGTCGGCGGTGCGCATGCTCTTGAAGATCGCCCCATGGTCCTGCAGCCGGCGCCACCCCCTCCCCACGGTGGCGCGCATGTTCCTGGACAGCGACGCCATGTACTCGTCGTAGCCGCCGCTCAGCCTGATATAGGGCGCCACCTCGTACGCCTCCTCGCTGTTCGGGAACGCTCTCCTGGCGCCCTGCTCGGTGGGCCCGCCCTGCTTCATGTCCCTGAGCTCAATGACGTCCCAGTCATCCCTCTCCCGCATATGCTCCCATATCGCGTCATGGACGTCGGCTCGGGCGTCCCGGGCGATGATGCCGCATCGGTCGGACGGTCCTGAGCCCATGAACCTCACCTTGGTCCAGTGCCTTCCCTGCTCATACACGGCCATGGGCGCGTACCCCACCGTGCGGCCGTTCTCCTTGACACGCAGGATGAGCGGCCTGCGCTCCTTGCCGTACGCGCTCCACCAGGCCGACAGCCAGTCGAGGTTAAGGAAAAGAAGGTCCTCCCCGCTCGTCCGCAGGACGTCCATATAGTCCCTCCTCTCCTTTTCCAGACGAGCAAAGGAGCTAACCTCATCAACGGTCAGGGGCATGTCATGAAACATTGGAGCCCTCCGGACATTAAGCTTTCTCCATCATCGCATTCGATACCCGTTCCTTCGGCGCCGCGGCGCTGGCGGACCAAAAATAGTATATGGACCGTTCATGTTACATTCAGTCGAGCGTGCGATACGATGAGGCTGGTTAGAACCGGAAAGGTCAAGCAGGTCTATGAGGTGGACGATCAGACGCTGGAGTTCGTGTTCACCGACAACATCAGCGTTTTCGACAAGGTCATCCCATCCCAGATACCTAGCAAGGGGGAGACGCTGTGCCGCAGCGCGGCCTTCTGGTTCCAGGTGCTCAGGAAAGCCGGCATCCGAACGCACTTCACCGAGCTGGTGCCGCCCAACCGCATGCGCGTCAAGCGCGTTGAGGTCATTCCCGACTACGATCGCATCAACGGCAGCACGACCAACTACCTGATCCCACTGGAGATAATCTCGCGCCACTACGTCGCCGGTTCGCTATGGGACCGCATCCGGAGCGGCGAGATCTCGGCCGGCGAACTGGGCTTCGAGGCCGGCCACGAGGTGAAGTATGGGGAGGAGCTTCCCCGTCCGTTCTACGAGGTCACCACCAAGCTGGAGCCGGTCGATCGCCTGCTGACGAGGGAAGAGGCGCTGAAGATATCCGGCCTCTCCAAGGAGGAGATGGAGAACCTGTTCGCCACCGTGGCCAAGATCGACGCCATCATAGCCGAGGAGGTCGGCGAGAGGATGCTCATACATGTCGACGGCAAGAAGGAGTTCGCCTTCGA
>DAGU01000109.1:44485-51181 GCA_002498285.1 Methanomassiliicoccus sp. UBA386
CGACGCCTACGCCAAGGGCGAATGCGTCGAGCTATCGAAGGAGGCGGTGCGGCAGATCTACCGCAACAGCGGCTACTACGACAAGCTGATGAAGGCGCGCAAGGCCGGAGAGCCGGAGCCGAACATACCGGCGCTGTCGCATAGCGAGGTCAAGAAGGTCACCGAGCTGTACATCGAGATGTTCGAGCGCATCACCGGGGAGAGCTTCCGTTAGGCGCAACCGCGCCGGCCTGGAACGATGATCTTTGATAAAATCGATCAATCGGTACTTTCGGATACCCGTCCTTAATCAATATAAACCGTCAAGAGCTCTGCTCATTGATGTCTGGGGAGCCATTAACGAATGGGGAGGCTAAAAAGAATCACTTGTTCATTAGCTACGCAACTGAACAGGGATACTTTGTTGAATGGCTCTGCTCTAAACTAATTGCAGATGGGTATTCTGTATGGTGTGACAAACTGAAGCTTCTTGGTGGGGAATCGTATCCAACGGATATTGACAAGGCATTGAAAGAACGCACATTCCGTGTCATCGCAGTTCTATCCAGACAATCCATATCTAAACCAAACCCGCGGAGAGAAAGGACTCTCGCCCTCAAAATTGCCGATGAAAGAAATATTGATTTTCTCATTCCAATCAACTTTGATGGCCTTGCTCCTTCCGAACTTGATTGGATGACCAGTGACATAACCTTTATCTCATTTAACTACGGCTGGGCAGAGGGCTATAAACAGCTGATTAAGAAGTTATCATCGATTAACACCCCAAGAAACAAAGATATAGACATGGACCAGATGATGCCATGGCTTGACGAAAAGACTGTACTGCTGGATGGTAGAGAGACGATTTTTTCGAATGCATTAAAAATCGAAAAAATACCAGAAAGGATTCTAATTTACAAATTCGAGAACCCCATCTCTTACTCTGGCGTTAGAACATTGGTTAAGAACTGGCCGTGCTACCGAATCAACAGCCATGTTGCTCTTTCTTTTATGTCGCCTCCGCCCGAAATTGTTGAGAAATATATGTTAGAAAGAACAGGTGCAGTGGAGTGGCGAACTAAAGAAACGATACGCGGCATCCCTACTTACAACATTATCGTCAATTTGCTCGAGAAGAGCATTTCTTTTAAATGCTGGGAAAGGGGATTAATCGAACAAAAGAGGGCATCTTTTTATTTCCCATACGGCGGTGAGAAAGAACGGAACATACTACACTTTGTTGATTACAATGGCATAACGACCTGGAGACTGGCTTCCGGTCAGAGAAAATTGAAACTTAAAACTGAACAGACTATATACTACCGATATCACGTGTGCCCCACCTTCAGGATAAGGGGTAGTTTTGATTCTGGATTCTATGCAATTGTCAACGTGCTTGCCCATGTCACGAATGAGGACGGCACGCCCATAAAAGGTAGAAGTCAGAACTCTCGGTCGAAGAAAATAACGAAGTATTGGTGGAACCCTCAGATTCTGAACTATCAATTAGCGATAATACAACACCTATCCGGCCGTGATGACAAGATAGTAATTGGCCAAGTCCCGGGGGAGATGATTTCAATAACGCCGCGTTTTGAGCAATACGAATTGCCGCTAGCGATTAGGGAGAAACCCGGCGACCAAGTTGAAGAAAACGATCCAATACCAATTGAGGATCTGGAGGAGGAATCCGAGGATCTAGAATATGAGGAGGTCTCAGGAGGGTGATACGGATGAGCAAGTTGACCGTCCTATCGGAGCCGAAGCTTGAATTTAGATATGGCCAGACTATGGTAGACCCGCGCGATGGATTAACCATGTTCGGCCCATATGATACGGATTCTGGATACCATCCAAGGAACATCTCTTATGGAGTAATAGGAACCGAAAACGGCATAGGCTTGCTCTCCGATTGGACCAAATATGTAATGATCGGTCCATGTGAATATGTCGAATCGAACATAAGGCTCTGGCCTCCTTTCCCAGGTTTTGAGTCTGCGTTCCACTCTACTTGGGCAAAGGAACCGACAAAAACACATACTCTTGATTCGGAGGATTTGAGACATCTATCTAGAAATAAGAACGCCAACGAACGGACCTCATCTATCGTCAAGAGATACATCAGGGGAATCACAAAATTTGGCCTTAAGGACGAATCTGTCGATGTAATTTTTTGTATCGTGCCTGATGAAGTTTGGAAAAATTGCCGGACTCAATCAATAATTAAAGATGGTTGGGGAGACAAGCCATCAAGACAATTTCATCGTCATTTGATAAAGGGGCAACAGAGCATAGACGGTGCTTTTGACTCAGATGATTATCGCTATTCAGTGGATTTCCGACGGCAGATAAAAGCCAAGTGTATGCACTATGAAACGCCTATCCAGATTGTCCGCGAGTCAACCTTTGCCTTGGCCGAGGAGGATCTCAATAACCGGAGAAGGCTGACTCCCATTAGCGATAGGGCCTGGAACCTATCAACGACGATCTACTATAAGGCTGGGGGAAAGCCCTGGAAACTATCTACTGCAAGAGATGGGGTGTGCTACATCGGCATTACCTTTAAAAAAACAGAGCCGGGGCGAAATTCGAGAACTGCTTGTTGTGCTGCTCAGATGTTTCTAGACTCGGGCGATGGAATAGTCTTCTTGGGTGATACCGGCCCATGGTATTCGCCGGAAGACGGCCAATGTCACCTCAGCAGGGAATCCGCCCACGGGCTACTCAAGGGGGTCCTAGAGAAGTATAATGACCTGGAGGGCAAGGGCCTAAGAGAAATATTTTTGCATTGCCGTTCTGAGATTAACAGGGAGGAGTTTGATGGATTCCAGGCTGCTTGCCCAAATGGCGTGAAACTGGTCGGGATAAGGGTCCGTTTGGACAACGAGATTAAGATTTACAGGAAGGGTAAGTGGCCGATACCCCGTGGGACGTTGCTGAAAAGGAACGAGCGCGAGGGTTACCTGTGGGCAAATGGTTACAAGTGGAGGCTACAAACATACGATGGCATGCAGGTCCCCAGACCAGTCAAAATCGATATAATGCACGGTTCCGCCGACATCGACCAAGTTGCCGGTGATATTTTTTCATTAACGAAATTAAACTATAATGCATGTAAACTAGGATCTTCGGAGCCGGTTACGATTGGCTTCTCCGATTCTGTTGGGGAAATCCTCGTATCGAACCCAGGTGTTAAGAGCCCTAATCCTAGGTTTAAGTTTTACATATGAGCCGACTTCGCTGACCCTCCGTGGAGAAAAATGCACTTATTGTTAGTCTTTCTCACTGTCCTCAGAATATGAAATCAATTACAAGCTTCAGGAAATAGGCGACTGCTTCCTTGTCGGTAGGGCCTGGGGGACATATTGTGACATATTATCTGTAGATATCTGCCCTGCGTGCCCATAAATCGGCGATTCAAGCCATGCGGAAATTTTAATAAAGCGGTCAAAGGCCACATCGGTATCGCCAGGTTGGCAGATGTCTGATAAGGTCTAAGCTAACGCATAATTGGGCATGCTAGTAGTATAGCCTCTCCACCCAGTGTCCAAGCACATCGAGTTCATAATCGAGGAACTCGTTGATGGATGGTAATTGTAGGAAACAACTCTTAAAAGTATGTAGGTGATATCTTCAACAGGTGAGCATGTGATGGAGATGGTTGTAGAGGTCATCAGCGTTGGGCGAGCCACGGAGGTCGCCACGGGCAAGTTCATTTATCAGGTTCAGTTCGGTCATGTTATTGAAGTGGGCGAAGAGATGAGGAAGACCATTCCCCAGCCCGCTGGGACGGTGGCAATCAAGGAAACTGCATCTATAGTTCTCTCGATGTTCATGAACTTCCCAGGCGCGGTCCCGTATAAGGTCGGCTCCAAGTGGGTCATATCGCTTAGTGATCAAGGCGACCTTACAATGAATGCGGTGAAGGAATGATGCAGGATACATCTTGTTTTGGACTGAACCACTCGACATTGATGACCAATAGACTATCCTCTGAAATAGTGACTAATCAGTTAGGCCCCTCTGCCGCCCAGCTCTTCATAATCCCTGCCCCCATTATACCGGCCAATTCCTATGGGCCGATGGATGAGGATCCCCTTACTCCGTTGGAACTTGCAGATCTTGAAGATTGCAAGAGAAACATCGAGAGTGGCCAGGGAACTTTTCTACCCAAAACCCTCTCGGACGAAGAGTTCCTAGCGTCGCTCTAAACTGCCTGCAAGGTGGTCCCATCAATAACATAATAGTAGATCCAGTGTTTGAAAAGAGGTATAAGGCAAAAAGACTGGGCCCGCCCTATATCTTGGAGAAAATAAACAAGGCGGTGCTGGAGCTGCGCCAGGACGGCAGGCCCGAACACTTAGGCGCTCCCAAGACTGGCGCCCTCAAAGGCACCTATGCTTATGACCTGAACAGAAGTTCCCGGATCCTATACATAGTGGATAGGCGTGGCGGTGAATGCACGGTCAGGCTCCTCCGCGTATGTGATCATAAAGTAGCATACGGGCACGACTAATGAGTTGATCGCAACGATGGAGGCGGCCTCAACGCCGCCTCCTGTCCATGCCCCGCAAGATTTATTCCAGCACGACCGCCATCATGCGAAGTCCGGCCGGGCACTTCAGCTCCTTGCCCACCTTGGCCACGCGAAACCTCATCTGCTTCTCCACGCCCATGGGATGGCACAGCTTCCAGTTCTGGCAGCCCAGCTCATCGCACTTCACCGCCTCGAACGTGATGGTGGAGCCTTCAATGGCGGAGCGCATGGGCAGCGCGCCGGAATGTTTCTCCTTCTCCACTTCCACCACTCTAACGCCTTCCTCATGGATGCGGCACTCGTGCTTGACGTCCCGCACCTTGGTTATGCAGTACAGGCCGCCGGCGTCGAGGTTGAAGCATACTGCCTTCAGCTTGCAGTCGCGGCACTCGGTCAGCGGACCGCGGTACACGAACCTCTCCCCTACCTTGGCCTGATGCTCCCCTATCAGTGTGATGACTACCATGTTATCGCCTCAGATGACTCCGGTGATCGTGGCCAGGCGTTCGGCCGCCTCTTGGGTGAGGCCTTCCTGGCCGAGTATCGTGAACCTGCTGCGGACCTTGTGCGCGGTCACAAGGGCCTCGATGATCTTCTCCCTGGGGATGTCGAGCTCCTTTGCCGTGGTGGGCGCTCCGATCTTCACCAGCGCATCGCGTATGCGCTTCCAGTCCCCGCCGTGGAGGTACATCATCATGATCGACCCGAGGCCGCACTGCTCGCCATGGAGGCCCTTTCCTGGGCACAGCTTGTCCATGGCATGTGAGAACATATGCTCCGAACCGGAGGTCGGGCGGGAGGAGCCGGCCACTGACATGGATATGCCGGAGATGATGATGGGCCGTATGGCCACCCATACGCTCTCCTCCTGATATGGCTTGATGATGTCCGCGTTATCGATGATCGTCTCTGCCGTGTACACCGCCAGCGAGTAGGCCGAGCGGGAGAATTCCTCCCCTCGCAGCTTCCTGGCGAACTCCCAGTCCCGCACGGCGGTCGAATTGGAAATGACGTCGGCGCATCCGGACGCCAGCAGGCGGTATGGCGCCTGCACTATGACGGACGTGTCGGCCACCACGCCCAGGGGCACCTTCGCATCCAGGGACAGCGGGCCGTCCTCTCCCTTGATGGACGCCCTGCCGGAGGCGATGCCGTCGTGGGACGCCGAGGTCGGCACCGAGATGAACTCCACCCCGAGGTCTTTGGCAGCCATCTTGGCGAGGTCGATCTTGCTGCCCCCGCCTATGCCGATAAGGAAGTCGGCCCTAACCTCGCGGGCGGTCTCCTCGACCTTGTCGAGATTTTCCCTGGTGGCCTCTCCCACCACTACCGAGTGGACGTCATAGCCGGCATCCCGCAGGCGCATCTCGATCTTCTCGGACGCCACGTCCCTTGTCTTGGGCCCGGTGACCAGCAGGGCGGCTCCGCACAGCCCGAAATCCCTGCACACTTCCGGTATCTGCCCAAGAACGCCGTGTCCGACCAGAACATTTCTGGGAAAAAGTATCGAACGGGCCTTGGTGAAGTCGCCTTCGTCCATCTTACATCCTTAATCCCAGACTGATATATGTATCCTTCCAGCTGCCTCGCCGCGCATCCTCAGGAGCGAACTGGCGCGGCGGCCAGGCCATCATGCTGGCCCCCGGCCAGCGCTGATCCGGCGTTCAGGGGACGCATCCCTTGAACCACGATCCCGCCCCCCGCACCCTCCGTACCGCCTCGGCGAACCCCGCTCCGTCGTCTAGATGCCCGCCCCATATCTCCAGCAGAACAGGTATGGAGTGCATGCGCGGAAGGGCTGCCAGGTCGACGCCCCCGTCCCCCAGCTGAAGCCCCTCGCCGTCCGGATGCGCCGCGTCGGACAGGTGGACGTGCCTGATGCACGGCCGCAACTTCTCGAAGAACGACGCGATGGCCGCGTTGCCTCCCCTCTCGACCGACAGGTAGGCGTGGGAGATGTCGAGCGTGACCCCGTCGATATGGGGCAGCAGGTCATCGAACTCGTCGGGAGAGGTGCACAGAGTGCAATACCTCCTCTCGCCATCGACGTGATATCGTCGAGGCATGTTCTCCAGCCACAGCGCGCCGTCCAGGGCAGATAAGGACGCCTTAAGGTTCGAGCGCAGCGCCGATCCGTTCGTCGGTTGCCGTCGCACGCCGCCCGGATGGATAACGGT
>DAGU01000109.1:51315-62128 GCA_002498285.1 Methanomassiliicoccus sp. UBA386
GGGACGCCAAGCGAGGCGGCCATGCTCGAGATCTCGTTCACCCTATCAACGAACGCCTGCCGACGTTTCTCGTCCTCATCGGCCAGGTCGATAAGGTCCAGACGCCCGCCGATGCGCATCTTCTCCGGAGCGTGGACGATCTGGCACCTCTCGTCCCGCGACAGAAGTGATCCCAGCTCATCGATGTCGTCGCCGTCCAGCACCAAGATCTCGAAGAACTCGACGTCCAGGTGGGACAGGCGCTCATGATCGCGCAGCGTGGTCATCGCGCCCAGGAGGGGTGGAGCGGCCATGCTCATATCATGGGAGAACGATGATTCAAGAATTATGGTATAAAAGAGGCGGGGAAGGGTGTTCAAGGCGGAACATGAATCACCGTTATTCAGGAGGAGAATATAGGGGGGGTGAGCCCTTCCCTCGCGCTCTTAGGCAGGTATTGGTGACCATTATTTAAAACATTCGGTTTGATTAATTGTATTTAACAAAATTAACGTTGCCCACTCCATTCCCTGACGATCATCAGCTCGGCTGGGACGGGCATATATTTTGATAATGGAGTATGGATACTTATATAGCGAACGGCGATTCCCTCGGTCGTGTCGGACCATTTGAGGGATGTGGCATGTGGTTCGGACGGCCCCGATAGTTTATCGTCCATAAGCGTTCAACATCTCGTCCGAGCCATTGGCGCGCCCCTCATCGTCGTTGACTCATCATCGAGAGTGACGCTCCTCAATCCCGCCGCCGAAGGTCTCATCGGCCGACAGGCTGAGGAGCTGATCGGCGAGGCGTTCCTAAATTTGCTCACTGGCGAGAGCGCCCGGGCCGATCGCGCTCTGTCCAGGGCGTTGCAGCGGTGTCTGGGTTCCAGCGAAGTATGCTCCGCCACCGCGTTGTTTCGCACGCCCTATGGGCCGTCGGCAGTGCGCTTGACGATCGTTCCCTCAGTGTCGGGAGATGAGATAACAGGCGCGGTGCTGATCGGACGTCCCTTCCGGGGAAGCGAGGAGGCCGGCGAAGATCTGTCCGTGGAGCTGCTGGCATCCGCTCCGACCGACTTCATGGATGACGATGTCAATGTCATGCTGGGCGATGAACTGGCAAGGGTGGTCGATGTGCTGGATGTCGATCTGGCGGCCGCACGCCTGATCTCGCCGGACGGCCGCCCCATGCTGGTGTGCCATGGCATGGAGCCGCGGGAGGCGAGGGAGCTTCTCAGCACCAGGGGCCCCGATGGCCTTCTGCTCTACCAGGCGGTGGCGTATGCTGATAACATCATCTCGGACAAAGACGCCGACGGCGGCTATCCGGCGCCGGGCAACATCACCTCATTCGCCGCGTTTCCGCTCCACGCCTGCTCCGGCTCGGGCGGATGCATCGTCTTCGGTGTAAGGGATGAGGCAAGCTCCATCCGCCAGTACTCCAGGATCCTGCAGATCCTGTGCAACCAGATCAACATCACGCTCAGGAACCACACGCTGAACTTCGAGCTGAAGAATCGCAACACCCAGCTTCGCGGTCTGTACGAGACGTCCAAGGCGGTGTCCACGTCCCTCGATCTGAACGAGGTCATGCAGATCATCGTGGGGATCGCCATGTCGCTGGTCGACGCCGAGAACTGCTTCATCTTCGAGCTGGACCATGTGACCAACAAGCTGCGCATACTGTCGATGATGACGCAGTGGGCGTTCGATCCCACGATGGAGCTGGACCTCAACGAGGGGCTGGTGGGCGTGGTCGCCTCGACCAGGCAGGGCATCCTGGCCCCGCGGGCCGATCTCGATCCGAGAGCGAGGCAGGTGGAGGGGACGCCTGACACGCCCAGCTCCATGATCGTGGTGCCGCTCATCATCAACGACCGCATGCTGGGCGTGATGAGCCTTGAGAAAACCCCGGGAGTGCCGTTCGACCGCTCGCAGTACGAACTGATCGAACTGTTCTCGGTCCATGCGTCCATGGCCATCAACAACGCCTACATGTTCGGCGATCTGAAGAGAACGGCATCCTCGCTGCAGATGTTCAACGTTCTGCTGACGCACGACGTGGCCAACTTCAACTCGCCCATCCATGGATATCTCGAGATGCTCCTGAGGGAGCCGACGCTGGACGAGAGGCAGAATCGCTACGTGCGCTCCGCCCTGATCCAGTCGGACAACATATCGGAGCTCATAGCGGACATCCGCCAGATCATCGCCATGCGCAACAATGGGAATGGATGGAAGCTGGAACCGACCGACCTGGTGCCCGTCATCAACGAGGCGCTTCTTGACATCTCCGCCAATGCGGTCTACGAGGACATCGAGGTCACGTTCCAGCCATCGGTGGAGAGCGCCCTGGTGCAGGGTAACTCGTTCCTGAAGGGGCTTTTCTACAACCTGCTCTCGAACGCCTGCAAGTACGGCAAGGGCCTCCCCGTGACGATCGGCCTGGAGGCATGCGACAAGAGGGGCTCGTGGTGGAGGGTCACCATCGAGGACCGCGGCCGGGGCATCCAGGACGAGATGAAGGACCGGCTGTTCAGGCGGTTCGACCAGCTGGACACGTCGCATGCGGCCGAGGGGCATGGCCTCGGGCTGTCGGTGGTCGCTGAGCTGGTCCGGCGCTTCGGCGGCCGGGTGAGGGTCGAGGACCGGATCCAGGGCGACCACAGCCAGGGATCGAGGTTCATCGTCCTGCTGCCAAGGTACTAGCCCCTGCAAGGAGAACTGAACCTTTTTATCGAGCGGCCCTCATCGATATCCCGTGACATTCGTTCTTGGCATCGCCGGCAGCCCCCGCCGCGGCGGCAACACCGAGCTGCTGCTCGACGCCGCCCTGGACGGGGCGAGGCGAGAGGGCGCGGAGGTCCGCAAGGTCGTCCTTACTGACCTGGTCTTCTCGGGATGCACCTCCTGCGACGGCTGCAGGGACGGCCAAAGATGCGTGCTGGACGACGATCTCCAGGAGGTGTATGGCCTCATTGACGGGGCGGACGCCATCGTGCTGGCGTCCCCCATCTACTTCGAGGGGCTCAGCTCTCAGATGAAGGCCATGATCGACCGCGGGCAGCTGTTCTGGTACAGGAAGCACTCGCTCGGGCTCGAAGGCAAGAAGAGGAGAGGAGCGATCATCGCCGTCGGGGCCAGAAGGAATGCCGATTTCACATCAGCGCTCCGCCCGGCCAAGATCTGGCTCCTGACGCTGGATGCCGATATGGCGACGCTGACCTACGGCGGGTTCGAGGAGAAGGGCTCCATCCTGGACGACGCCGACGCATTGGAGGAGGCGCGCTCCCTGGGCCATGAGATGGTCGCGAAGCGAAATATCCATTAACGTACGAGTCGTTCCACTGGCGTCCATGGTCGTCATCAGCATATCCCTGCCCGCCCAGGAGCTAAAGGAGTTCGAGGAGGTGGCCAACCGCGCTGGCTTCTCTTCCCGTTCCGACGCGGTGAGGGATGCGCTCTCCCGCTTCGTCTCGGCCAACAGCTGGGCCATCGGCATGGAGGGACAGGTGTCCTGCGTCGTCTCCATCATCTACGCCGACCGGAAGAAGCACCACGTGCACGAGGCCGTGCATCGATACGCGGACATAGTGCACTCATCGATGCATACGCATCTGGAGCAGCGCTGCGTCGAGCAGGTCGTCCTCGACGGCGACGCGGAGGAGGTGCGCAAGCTCCTGGTCGAGCTGTCGGCCCATAAGGACGTCCGCATAACGATGAGCATGTTCTGAAGGCCGTTTATTAAACTGGCCGCCATGATTTAGCACATCCCCTAAATAGCGTTGACTGGTTCGTTAGCAGCATGGACGAGCCTCGTCGGATGACCTTCGGCGTGGAGGGCATGGACTGCATCGAATGCGCGAGAAAGATCGAGAAGGCAGTTCTGTCGCTCGATGGGGTCCGTCAGGTGCGGGTGTCCTACACCCTGGGTAAGCTGCAGGTGGAGGCCGACCGGGACAAGGTCGCCGAGGACGACGTCCGCGGCGTCCTGAAGCGTCTGGGATACGGCTCCAGGAGCGAGGAGGCTCCCCTGGAAGATTTCTTCTCAGGGAGCAATCGGCGGCTGCTGATCACGATCGCATCCGGCGTCCTGCTGTTCCTCGGAGCGGTGGGCGAGTTCATCCTGCACGAGCCGCTGCTGTACCTTCCGGCGTACGGAGCGGCCATCGCGGTGGGCGGCTCCTACATCGCCTTCCGTGGCGTGGCGTCCCTCCGCCAGCGCTATCTGGACATGAACGTGCTGATGATCATCGCGGTCATCGGCGCCATCCTCATACGTTCGTACGAGGAAGCGGCCTCCATCGTCTTCCTGTTCTCGCTGGCCGAGCTGCTGGAATCGTTCTCGGTCGCCCGAACCAGGCGGTCGATATCCGAGCTCATGGACTTCGCGCCCAGGACCGCCAGGCTGCTCCGCGAGGGGAAGGAGGAAAGCGTCGACGTCACCGACGTGAGGGTGGGCGACGTCGCCGTCGTCCGTCCCGGCGAACGGATCCCGGTGGACGGCGAGGTCATCGGCGGAGAGTCGATGGTCGAGGAGAGCGCCGTCACCGGCGAGAGCGCGCCGGTCGCCAAGGCCGCCGGCGATGCCGTGTTCGGCGGCACCCTGAACGGCTCAGGCACGCTGGATGTCCGGGTGACCAAGCACTTCGAGGACAACGTCATAACGAAGATCGTGCGGCTGGTGGAGGAGGCGGAAGCGGCCAAGGCCCCGTCGGAACGGTTCGTCGACCGCTTTGCCAGGTTCTACACGCCCGTCGTCATAACCCTGGCCGTGGCGACCATGTTCCTTCCGACCATCCTCTTCGGCCAGCCGCTGGAGGGATGGTTCTACCGCGGGCTCGTGCTGCTGGTGATCTCATGCCCCTGCGCTCTCGTTCTTTCGACTCCGGTGTCGGTCGTCTCCGCGATCTCGGGGGGCGCGCGGCGCGGGGTGCTGTTCAAGGGCGGCCTGTACCTCGAAAGGATGAACGACGTCAGGGTGGTGGCGTTCGACAAGACCGGGACGCTCACCACCGGCCGGACGGTGGTGGAGGACATCGTCCCGTTCGATGGGTACTCGGCAAGAGATGTCCTCAAGGTCGCGGCGTCGGCCGAGAACCGTTCGGAGCATCACCTGGCGAGGGCCGTGATGGAGCGGGCGCGTTCGGAGGACGTACTGTTCGAGGAGGGCACATCGTTCCAGGCCTTCGCCGGCAAGGGCGTGGGCATCCAGATCCTCGACCGCATCGTCTACGCCGGGAGCCCGCAGTTCTTCTGCGAACGTGGCATCGACCTGTCGGAATGGGACGAGCTGATCGAAAGTAGGACCGCGGCCGGCGCCACCGTCGTGCTGGTGGGCGGCGAGGAGGAGATGATGGGCATGCTGACCATCCGCGACACGCCGCGGCCGGAGGCGAGGGAAGTGGTGGAAGGCCTGAAGGACATGGGCATCGCCGTGGTCATGCTGACCGGCGACGCCGCGCCGGTGGCCGAGAAGGTCGCGAAGGAGCTCGGGATAGACGACTACCGCGCCGGTATGCTGCCGGAGGACAAGCTGGCGGCGGTCGACGAGTACCGGAAGCGGTATGGCACGCTGCTCATGGTGGGCGACGGCATCAATGACGCCCCCGCCCTGGCAAAGGCCGACATCGGCATGGCCATGGGCGTGGCCGGCACCGACGTGGCGCTGGAAGCGGCAGACGTGGCATTGATGGGCGACGACCTCCGCTCGCTGCTGTTCTCGGTCCGCCTGGGCCGTACGGCGCGAAGGGTCATCAAGCAGAACATTGCCACCTCGCTGCTCGTCAAGCTCGCCCTTACCATCCTGGTGTTTCCGGGAGCGGTCACCCTGTGGATGGCCATCCTGGTGGGCGACCTCGGCGTCTCTCTGGCGGTCATCCTCAACGCTCTCCGCCTGAACAGGAGGGCGGTCACTCGCACCTGATCCTTCCGGCGACGTTGGCGCGGTCCAGCTTGATGATCTTCCTGCGGACCCAGGCCACCATGGCCCACGTCATGATGGCCGATAGGACCAGTCCGATGAGCGACAGGATGCCGCTTGCCGACGGATCGAACAGGCTGATCGACGCCAGCAGGTTGAAGGCCGCGTGCAGCAGCACCGCCGCTACGTAGTACGGCAGCCATGACCGGGGCGTGCCGTAGAACATGTAGAAGCACCTCGAGCGCGAGAAGCCGAAGCCCACCAGCGCGCTGGCCGCCGTATGCAGCAAGGTCGACGTCAGGGTCCTGGCGATCGCGGTGGCGATGAAGATGTCCGTTCCCGCCTCCATGGCGGTGATGTAGTACAGGACGTTCTCCATGGCGGCGAAGCCCAGGCCCACGGCGGCGCCGTACACCAGGCCGTTCTCCGGTTCGATCAGCCGCCGCGTCACGGTCATGATGCCGGTGGCCTTGGTGAACTCCTCGATGATGGGGGCCAGGACCACCGCCAGAACGAGCTCGTAGGCGATGACGCTCAGTCCGCCGGCCGCCGCATCGATGATGACGACGGCCACCGTCTCGAGGATGAGCGCCAGCAGCAACGCCGCCGACATGCCGTAGAGGAACACCCCCTGCACGGCGCGCAGCGGCTCACGGTCATAGATCTCGGCCGAGCGGACCCAGAGCATGTACAGGATGGCCGGCACGAACGCCACGATCACGATGATGATGAGCCCCAGCAGACCGTTCACGCTACAGGAATACAGCGATGGACTAATCAAACTATTTGGCGGACGAGCGGTCCGATCTAAAAATGGGTGATGGACGAGCTAATGTCCCATCTTCGAAAAGACGTCGGCGAAAGAGCAGCCCCCGGAGGGATCTTTGACCGGCGCTCCGGAGAACGTCACTCGCGGGACTTACCTGCGATCCGCTATTGCCTTTCGCTCTAGTATTCTGCGTTGGTTGTCTAGCGCCGGCGAACTAGTCCGCCAGCATGTACTGCTTCTCGTAGTAGTCGCGGAACTCTCCGGAACGGATGGGGCCCCACCACTCGGGATGCTCGACGTACCACTGGACGGTGCGGCGCATCGACTCCTCGAAATCGTGCGACGGCCTCCATCCGTACGTCTTTCTGAGCTTGGCGGCATCGACCGCGTGCCTCATGACGTGCCCCGGCCGATCGGCGACATGCTCTATGAGATCGTCCCCAAGGCCGAGCGTCCTCAGGATGATGTCGGCGATCTCCAGCACGCTCCTCTCCTCGCCGGCGCTGACGTTGAACGTTTCGCCGGCATGCCCGTCGTCCTGCAGCATGGCGTCCACGGCCGAGCAGTGGTCGTCCACATGGATCCAGTCCCTGACGTTCCGGCCGTGTCCGTACACTGGCAGCTTCTTCCCCTCAAGGGCGTTGGTCACGAACAAGGGGATGAGCTTCTCCGGATACTGGTACGGCCCGTAGTTGTTGGCGCAGCGCGAGATGACGGCCGGAATGCCGTACGTGGCGTGGTAAGAGAACGCCAGGCGGTCCGCGCCGGCCTTGCTGGCGGCATACGGCGACTTGGGCGCCAGCTCGTCGGTCTCGAGCGACGGCCGTCCGACCGCTTCGCCGTAAACCTCATCGGTGGAGATGTGCACGAAGCGGTCGACGCCATGCTTCCTGGCCGCTTCCAGCAGAACGAACGTTCCGTAGACGTCCGTCCTGACGAAGTCGCCGGCGTAGTCGATGCTCCTATCGACGTGCGTTTCGGCCGCAAAGTGAACGATGCCGTCGCACTCCTTGACCAACGCATCGACGACGACGGGGTCGGCCACGTCTCCCTTGACGAACCGGAACTCGCCCTCTAGGTCGGCGAGGTTGGCCGGGTTGCCGGCATAGGTGAGCTTGTCAAGAACGATGATATCGGTGTCGGGATGATGCTTGAGCATGTATCGGACGAAGTTGGAGCCGATGAAGCCCATCCCGCCGGTGACGAGGACCTTTTGTCTCATAGCCAATGCGGGAACGGAGCTTCCTCTAGTAATCATTTACCATCTTAATTCAATAATGGATGGAGCTCAATTAGAATAATCCAATATGCAAATCGCCGCTCCTTCATATAGGAACAGCCGATTGAACGAATTGATTATCATAATCAATTAACTCAATCGGCCCAACGATGACCGGGCCTTCATTGTTCTGCGATGTTCCGACCCATATGCTAGATTGTAGAGGATAGTGGCCTGCGCCCGAAGGTCCCAGGAAGCGCCCGGGAAATGGCGTCTCAATCCGCCGGCGCCGGCCGGCCGCTCGCCGCCGGCCTCCTGGCGGTGGTGAAGCTCTCGGACGGCAGCGTTCTCTCCTCTTCTTCCAGAAGATCGCCGATCACTGCTGTGAAAGGATCCATGAACGCTCCTCGCATGCCTGACGCGCGCAGCCGGTCGACGTCCGTCTCGGTGATGCCGCCGCCCAGGATGAAGTCGGCGTCCAGTTGTTCGAGCTTCGTCAACATGTCGGCATCGGGGCCGTTCCTCTTACCCAGCCGCGGCAGGTCGATGACGCCGATCTCCTCATATCCGATGTCGATCAGTTCAGCGACCGCCTTCTCCAGCTTCTCCGGTCCCGATCTACGGGACGGCCACAGCACCTTGCGGTCGTAGTGGATGCACGGCACCGCCCGGTCCGTCAGCTCGAACGCCTCCTCGAACAGCTCCAGGTCGGGGGCGGTCAACGTTCCGATCAGTCCACGGGATACGTCCATGGTGAACGAGTCGAAGACGTCCTGCACCGAGCGCATGCCGAGATCGAGCCATATCTGGTATTTCGAGCGCACCAGCTTCTTCAGCACCTCGAAGTTGGGATACCCGTCCCTGATGCCCGATAGGTCCCACAGCGCGATCTCCTTGGCCGAGTATCGCGGCGAGTCGACCGCTTTCCAGTAGCGGTTGAACTTGGCCTTCTGGCCGACCGGCTCGATGCGGCCGTTGATCCACTCCGCCTCGGTCACATCGGCGATCTGGCCGACCGGCAGGTCGATCACGGGGATGCGGAACAGCGTGAAGGTGTCGACCGGCAGGATGGGGATGTGGTAGAACGAGTGGGACGTATCCTCCTCTCCCCTGGACAGGCTGCGCTGGAACGCCTTCAGCTCGTCCAGGGTGTCGAAGTCCAGCGGCACCGCCGTCTTTCCGCAGTTGCGGCACACGTATCCGCCGTCGTTGTGGTCCACCCATGGAAGCGGACCGCCGAACAGCAGGGCAGGATGCGTGTCCATGCTCCCGCAGTATGGGCAGGCGCGAATGGTCACCTTCTCGGCCATGCTCCATGCATCCCTGCCATTCGATTATAACTTTGTCATGCCGGTCCGCGGCCATCGGACGCGAGGTCCTCGACCGAGCACGACTCCCTGGGCCTGAGGAAGATGCCGGCCAGCAGTCCGATGATCGCGAACAGCAGCCCCACGGTCCAGGCCTGGACGTATCCTGCCTCGGTGTACAGCACCATGCTGCCGAATGCGACGGCGTTGGAGGCCAAGATCGCCGTCGCCAGCACCGGGCCGATGGAGCCGCCGATGATGCGGAACAGGGTGTTCATGCCGGACGCCACGCCGAACTCGCTCTTGGGGCACGACTCCACGACCGCGTTGACCAGGGAGACCATGCACAGCGCGATGCCGGCGCCCAGGATGACCTGGGAGAGCGCGAGCTCCAGGAAGGTGGAGTGGAGGAATATCAGCGAGACGAATCCGATGGACATCGTGGCCATGCCGGCGATGAGCACCTTGAAGGCGCCGGTGCGGCGGGCCTGCATGCCGCCTATGGCGCTGAAGATCAGCGTGGAGATGGCGTTGGGCATCATGTATATGCCCACCTGCAGCGTGTCCTCCAGGCCGAACAGTCCGCCCGCGGGTCGGGGCGTCATGAGGAAGAACGGCAGGGTCTGGAACACCATGAACATGGTCATGCCGACGAACAGCGCCACCACGTTGGCGCCCAGGATGCCCCTGCTCCTGAACAGGCTGGGGCGCATGATCGGCTCCCTAGCCCTCCGCTCCACGAGCACGAACGCCGCCAGGAGAATGGCCGACAGAACGATGGGAGCGATGAACCCGGCGCTGCTCCAGCCCTGCTCCTCGCCCTGCACCAGCGACAGCAGGAACAGGAAGACGCCGCTGCCCAGTAGGAACGCCCCCGGGATGTCCAGGGTGCCGCGCGCGGAGACGGGCGGCTCCTTGATGAGGTAGGCGGAGGCGATCGTGAGTACGAGGAACGGCGCGGTGACGACGTAGAAGGCGTCGTTCCATCGACCCACCGAGGTGATCCATCCTCCGCCGATCAGGCCTATGCTGACCCCCAGGGCGAACATCGAGGAGATGATGCCGATGGCCATTGGCACCTTCGCCGGCGGGAAAGTATCGCGGACGATACCGAAGGCCAGCGTGAACATGCCCATGCCTATGCCCTGCAGGGCGCGGAAGAACAGCAGCACGAAGATGGAAGGCGCTCCGAACAGCGCCTCCGATATGGTGATGGAGAAACCGCCCCCCAGCAGCGCCACGAGGTAGATGACCATGACGACGATCAGAACGCGCTTCTTGCCATGCATGTCCCCCAGGCGGCCGACCAGCGGCGTCACCACCGCGCCCACCAGCATGTAGATGGACAGCACCCAGGGGATCCAGTTGACGTCCTTAGGGAAGTCCTGCACCATGGCCGGCAGCGCTGGTACGAGCATGATCTCCACGAACATGGTCGTCAGGGCCAGCGAGGCCAGGACGACCAGTATGACCCGTTCGCGGGTCCTCTGAGCGTTGTCTGGATCGTTCACTACCGGGGTCCGAGAGGATGAATATTATATGTATGTGATGGCGGCCGGACCGCGTTCCATCGTTCTCGAGTGTTCCGGACCTCAGCCCATCTTCACATCCCAG
>DAGU01000037.1:0-1001 GCA_002498285.1 Methanomassiliicoccus sp. UBA386
ATGGTCGGCGGCATGACCACCGAATCGGCCCAGAAGGAGATGCGCCGGCTGACCCGCAAGGCGCTCATCGCCGGAGGGGACCGCCCGGACATGCTCATGGCCGCCCTGGCCACCGATACCTCCTGCCTCATCCTGACGGGAGGCCTCTACCCGGACCAGACCGTCCTGGTCAAGGCCGATGAGATGAAGATCCCCGTCCTGCTGGTGGGACACGGAACTCAGGTCACGGCCGACATGGTGGACAAGCTGGTCACCCGCATCGACCCCTCCGACAGCGCCAAGATCGAGATGGTGGCGGAGCTGGTCAGGCGGCACGTCGACCTGGACGCCGTCTGGGAGTGAGCGGAAACCTCTTATCGTTCAGCCGCACCGGCCCACGGTGCGGCGAAATCCTCATTCAACGCGCTGGACCGATGTAGCAGGAATGGCCGTTCTTGAGCGGAAGCGTCGCCGAACGATGCCCGCGCGCTTCCCTGCATTTTTTCTAAATAGTCGCTATTGGGATTGTTCACTCGGTTCTCATGAGGATCGAGATCTATCACGCTTCGAAGTACGGCAACGGCAAGGAGGTGGCCGAGGAGCTGAGGAGGCTGCTGGAGGCGAAAGGCCATCATGCCAGGGCGCAGCACATCACCGATGCTTCGCCCGGTTCTCTGCCAGATGCGGACCTGTATGTCTTCGGCTCCCCCGGGCGGATCGGCAAGCCCATCGGGGGGATGCGGCGTTTCCTGAAGAAGGTGAACCTGCCTGCCGGGACCAGATATGCCATTTTCTCTACCGAGATCGCCCCTCGGCCTGACAAGGACGGAAGGATGCCCACCGAGGAGGAGGTAGCGAAATGGCAGCGCATCCAGCCCCTGATGGACGAGCTTCTCCGAACCAAGGGCTTGAAGAAGGTGGCAGACGCGAAGGTCTACGTGAACGATGTGAAAGGGCCGCTGGAGGAAGGCTGGCGGAAGAAGGTCGAGCAGTTCGCTGACGCCCTGGCAGACCATACATGA
>DAGU01000037.1:1243-2563 GCA_002498285.1 Methanomassiliicoccus sp. UBA386
GGGGAAGGTATTTCAGTCCAGGACCGTGACGCTGGAATGATACTTCACGACATCGAGTATCCAACGTCTGTCGCCCTGATCGCTGTATTTGATCTCACCGATCCTCTTCAGCTCACCGTCCACCGCCTTGTGGACGTGGCAGACGCCGCTCTCCTTGCCCTCATCATTGATGAACTTCAGTCTTAGCTCCACGCTATCACCTCTTGAAGTAGACCTCGTGGAAGATGCCGACCGTTACTTCGGGCCCTATCTCCTCCACATCGGAGCGGCTTGAGATCATGATCTTCCTCAAGGCCGCCATCTCCTCGGCGTTCTCGTACTCGATGTGCCCTATGGGGACACGGCAGGTGAACGATTTACGGAGGTAGATGACCAGGCGGCCCGCGTCCTCCTTGCCCTCAAAGGGTTCAAAACGCATCGATGTCAGCATAATGGCATCCGAATTCGGTAATATGCATTCTTATTAAAAACCGCCTGGTTCTATGATTGGTATTTTCACATGTGATCGACGTCCCATTCCTCATCTGTCCAGCCCGAAACGCCCCCCGTTCCATGTAGTGAATGGCGAGGGCACGATATGAGTCAGATTTAATAAACGACTCATCCCGCTGCCACCTGACCTTAATGGCCACGCCTTCCGCCAAGCCGTGGCCGCCGATGCCCTTGTAGCACATGGAGATGCCATGAGGCGGCGCTCATGAGCTCTATCATGGCAGGAGCATATCGCCCACTGCGCGCCAAGGTGAACCTGCCGATGTCAACGATCCGCCTTAATCAATAATTGCGACCGCCGTTCGGCGCGAGCCGTCGGGGCGCGCCCCAAGGCCGTCAGTCCTCAAGGGACAGATGGCTCATTATATCCTCTCTCGAGACCATCCCCACAACACGGTCATTCTCAATGACGGGGATGCTCCTCAGCGAGAACTCGACCATGTGGTCGACCACGGTCTGCAGTTTGTCGTTCGGGGAGACGGATACGACCGCCGTGCGCATGACGTCCGAAACCTTCTCGGAAAGAGTGTCCCAGAAGTTGCTCCTCCGGAACTTCGTCCCGAAGCTGAAGGCCCGCAATAGGTCGAGCTTGGTCATGATGCCCACAACACGCCCGCCGCTCACCACGGGGAGGGCGTTGTAGTCATATTTCCGGAAGATCTCATGAGCGTCCTTCAGGGTGGCCTCGGGAGCGATGGTCACCACATCGCGGCTCATGATCTCAACCACCCGTATGTCCTTGATCACCTTCTTTACCATCAACAATATGACTATATCCTGTCTTTTTTATTTTTACGCTCCTTTCATAGCCCTTTCACGAAATGATGC
>DAGU01000073.1:0-2975 GCA_002498285.1 Methanomassiliicoccus sp. UBA386
ACTTGCATGAAGGCCCAACGAGAGCTCTACTGTCCCCGCATGGAAACCGGTGAAACTGATAGTACCGGCGCACAATCCGGTATCTTCCACCTGAAAGCGAAGACCCCATGGAGCTTTACTGCAACCTGTTGTTGTGGTACGAGCCTCGATGTGTAGCGTAGGCAGGACTCGTTACCAGGGCATGCCGCTAGGCATGTTCCGAGAGGACAATGAAACACTGCCCTTCGAGACTCGTATCACTTACTCCTTCGGGAGGACAGCTATAGGTAGGCAGTTTGGGTGGGGCGCCACGCGCTCAAAAAGATAACAAGCGCGCCCAAAGGTCAGCTCAGGCAGGTCAGAAATCTGCCGTTGAATGCAAGGGTATAAGCTGGCTTGACGCGGGTTGGGACAATAACAATCCGCGATACGAAAGTAGGGCCTAGCGAACCACTCAGCCTTCTGAATGGGGGCGAGTGATAACAGAAAAGTTACCCTGGGGATAACTGAGTCGTCGCTAGCAAGAGTTCATATCGACCTAGCGGTTTGCTACTTCGCTGTCGGCTCTCCCTATCCTGGCGGTGCAGCAGCTGCCAAGGGTGGGGTTGTTCGCCCATTAAAAGGGATCGTGAGCTGGGTTTAGACCGTCGTGAGACAGGTTTGTTGCTTTTTGGTGGAAGTGTATTGATGCCTGACGGGAAGGATCCTTTAGTACGAGAGGAACAGGGATTCGTCGCCTCTAGTTCATCAGTTGTCTGGCAAGGCACTGCTGAGCAGCCACGCGATAATGGATAAGAGCTGAACGCATCTAAGCTCGAAACTACCCCGGAAAAGAGGCATCTTAGAACACCCGTAGATGACGGGCTTGATAGGACAGGGGTGTAAGTACCAAGGTTCTCCGAGGTATTCAGCCCGCTGTTACTAAAGTTCTCGCCGCTAGTGTCGGCTTAACAGTCAATCGAATTGCGTATGATCAAATCTTCCAATTTTTCATTTCTATATTGGTTAGCTTCAATGCCGTTGGTGGAAGGCATATGTAGCTATTCTCCACATTATTGCGTACAGCGTTCATTACGCAATGTTCATCGTTAGCGCAAGCTCTTTGCGTTGATCGATGATCGTCTGCTGTTTTCAACAGCATTCAGCAAGGCGGCCCGAAAAGAAATGCCAGTCACTTTTATTCAATTGTCTGGTTTTAGATAAGACTATATAGGCGCATCTTCTACCGAAGCATCGATGACCGTCCATGCGTTCCAGGGAACGGGATACGATTCTAACAGCTATCTCGTGTCCGGGGAACGGCCAGTCCTGGTAGACGCGGGCACCGGCATCAACCATGAACGATTGCTGAGAAGCGTTCGGAACATCGTCGGTGACCGCAGCGCTGACATCATACTCACGCACCGGCACTTCGACCACACTGGCGGAGCGCGGCGTATGGCCACGGCGCTTGGCGCCAAGGTGATGATGCACGCTCTTGACGCCGTTCCGGTAAGGGAAGGCAGCGCGGCAGCCACCTCGGCGGACATGTTCGGCCGGACGATGGAGGCAGTCGACGTCACCGATATCGAGGACGGAGATGTCATCGATACTGGCGATCATGTTCTAACGGTACTGCATACGCCTGGCCACTCGGCCGGGGGGATATGCCTATATGAGGAAAGCACAGGCATCCTCATCTCCGGAGACACCGTCTTCGCTGACGGCGTGGGGAGATGGGATCTGCCAACGGGCGACGTCGCCTCCCTGGCGGCGTCGATCAGAAAGCTCGCGGTACTCCGCACGGTCGATCTGTACCCAGGTCACGGCCCGTGCGTCCGGGGAGATGCCCGCCGCAGTCTGGAGGGAGCGCTGAGCTATCTGGGGGAATGTTGATGGAGATCATAAGAGCGAGGGAGGAGGGTGGGGTACCCACGATCCAGGATTCGGACAAGAAGCGCATACTGGCGGAACTTTCGGCTGGCCGGCTGATAGTCTATCCGACCGAGACGGTATACGGTCTCGGATGCGACCCATTCGATGAGACGGCGGTGAAGAGGGCATACATGGCAAAACGCCGCCCCTTCGACATGGCCATGTCCGTGGTGGTGAGCAACCTGCCCATGATGGAAGAGCTCGGGGTTCTGGACGATCGGGCGCGAAAGCTCGTGAAGAAGTTCATGCCCGGTCCGCTTACCCTCATAGTCGCCAAGAGGCCATCCGTGCCGGAGATACTCACCGCGTCGACCAATGAGATCGGGATCCGCATTCCGGACCATCCCCTGGCGCTGAGCCTGATCGATGCGTTCGGGCCGCTGGTCACCACCTCGGCGAACATACACTCACACAAGAATCCGATCACCTGTCAGGATGCCATCAACGATCTTGGCGAATCGGTCAGCATCTACATAGACGCCGGGCCGTCCAAGTTGGGCCGGCCGTCCACCATCGTGCAGCTGATCGACGGCGAAATGACCATCATACGGCAGGGCACCATAACGGAACAGCAGATAGAGGCGGCTCTCAATGAATGAGGATGAGCTGGCCGCGCTGAGGAAGGCGGGGGCCATCGCCCGAGAGGCCAGGGAGCTGGGCGCCAGCATGGTGGCCGAAGGTGTGACGCTTCTTGATGTGGCCGAGGCGGTCGAGGGGTACATACTCTCCAAGGGCGCCAAGCCCGCATTCCCGTGCAATATAAGCATCAACGAGGTGGCGGCGCATTTCACCCCTCGCACGGGTGAAAAGCTCCGGTTCGCCAATGGCGACCTGGTCAAGATCGACGTGGGGGCGCATGTCGACGGCTACATCGGCGATACCGCGATGACGGTCGAGGTCGGCACAAGGAATTGGACAAATCTCATCGAGTCGTCGGCCAGGGGGCTTGCGGTGGCAACGGAGATCATGGGCGAGGGCATCTCGCTCAATGTGGTGGGAGGCGCCGTGGACCGTGCGATACGCAGCAACGGCCATGTGCCGGTCACGAACCTCACGGGCCACTCGATGAAGCGGTTCAACCT
>DAGU01000073.1:3159-5318 GCA_002498285.1 Methanomassiliicoccus sp. UBA386
GACATAGTGCTGGCGGTCGAGCCGTTCGCCACCAATGGGGTCGGGCAGGTGAGGAACTCCAAGCCGGGCAACATCTATCGCATCATGCGAGAGCGGGAGCTGCGCGACAAGGCGGCGGCCGAGCATTTCCAGCTGCTCCAGGAGAACTTCGGCACGTTGCCGTTCTGCGAGAGGTGGGCCACCGCTCTCGACCCCAAGGCGTCGGTCCATTTGCGCATGCTGGTCCGCCATGGCCTGGTGTTCGCATACCCCGTCCTCACGGAGGTCCGCGGCGGGAAAGTATCGCAGAAGGAGCACACCGTGGTCATACATGATTCGGTGGCGGAGATAATGACCTAGGCTCGCGCATCGGGCAAGGGCACACATCCAGCTGGCAGGGAGGAGGGAGGGTGCCGACCTCTTTAGAATCTGTGGGTGGTTCGAATCTGGAGGAAATGTGAGGTTATCGAGGCACCGCTCCCATGCCTGCGATATGCAGGCGTTGGAATATCAATTTTTATATATTAATAATTTTCCCCTTGTATCAGTATATAATCCCATCATGGCCCCGACGTTCTTACCTCGAACCTGTTCAGCAGCTGATCGTACATCTCCTGAGTGGCCTCGACCGTCTCAAGATTGAACGCCAGGACCTCGCCCGAGTGGTATACGACGATATGCAGCGGGACGTCGTTGTATGATGCCAGGATATACCCCCCGAACTCGCCGTTGCGGAACTTGCCGCTGCATACGTTCTCCCCGCCGAAACCTCCTACGCGGCGCCCTATCTCGAGATCGCCCCTCAGCTCGGCCGATTCGATGTCCTCGTAGCGGACGAGCTCATTGACCATGGGCGCATCCACGCGCAGTCCCTCATCCAGAAGTTCGGCGGTCACGCTGCCCCCCGGGGCGACCAGCAATAGTATGATGACGACCACGACGATGATGATGCCAGTGATCGCCAGAAGCCCGTAGAGAATCTGCCGGTTGCTCTTCCTGTCCTCCTCGGTGATGAGCAGCCGGGGGTCCATCGCGCCTTCCTTCAGGAACCGTCCGCCGGTGTTCATGTACGCTATGCCGATGACCATGATCGCCATGCTGATCACGAGCAGGGCCCAGAACGGCCACGTTTCATCCAGAATGAAAATGGACTCTATGGCTAGCAGCATGGGGATCAGACTGAAGAACATCAGCTTCCCCACGGCCCTGGCCAGCCTTTTGGTGTCGTACTGCTCCTGGACCGCTCTGGGAGAGGTGTTGTAACCCGAGATGAGCGAAGCCCCCTTCCCGGTCGCCCACATGTATAGCGACATGGCTATGAGGGGAAGCATGGAGAACAGCATTATGGCCTGTACGACGATGTCGATCGCGTCGCTGCCCATGGCCACCATCAGGGCGATGAGCACAATTGGCAACAGCAGCCCTGCGGAAAGCGCCAGGGCGAGCACCTTGGTATCCCGCTCCATATGCCCGCGGGATGGGGGGGCGGTTCTTTAACTTAACCATGTCCACGGCGCGCCGCGACCCTGATCGCCCTTCGGAGATGCGGCGGTGATGTAAGGCCGGCCCATCCCGAGGGGCATCACCACTACGGTTCCTGCAGGGCTGCTGCCACGTGCTGAAATAATTTGCGATGTGCTAACATTTAATTAGGGATGTGGCTTTACGAACCCCCATCAGGCGAGGGTAGCCAAGCCAGGTCAATGATGACGTTCTCATCGACCAAAGGCGACAGACTCAAGATCTGTTCCTGAAGAGGTTCGTCGGTTCAAATCCGGCCCCTCGCACCATTTTCCATATATTTTGGCGCTGGTCATCGCCGTCCTCACGGTCGTCAGCGCCACAATGGTCGCCGGACGATCGATTCAGAACGGCCCCGTGAACAGCCCCAGCTTCTTGGCGGCGCTATGCAGGTCGATCCCCTCGTCCGAGGCATCCAGCCCGGTCCACTCGAACGGATCGGTCAGAATGCACACGCCGTTCTCGTCCAGCACGCCCAGGCCGGCCGTTCTCGAGTCGTCGACGATCCTCTTGTCCGGGAACAGCCGATTCATTGCCGCACGGGCCTCCTGGCATGCCAGCGGTATGATGACATCAATATCGTCATAGTCTCCGCTGGCGATCCATCGCTCCTTCCGGGCGCGGATGCCGTCGTAATAGCAAGAGGCCACCATGAGCTC
>DAGU01000073.1:5488-6867 GCA_002498285.1 Methanomassiliicoccus sp. UBA386
GACTCCTCTCCGCCGAAGCCATGGCAGGCCTTGGCGCATGTATCGCAGGACCATATGGCGATGCGGTCATCCTTGTCGATGAGGCCCTTGAGCTCCTCGTAAGTGATCGTTCGCATGGAGGCGATCATCTGGCCGCGCCTCCGTTGGGAATTGCATCCATATTGGCCTGCCCGGGGAACGCCTTGCCCACCTCATCCTGGTGGCCTGGGTACGGGCTTACCAAAACGCTGCCCTTCTTGGAAGCATCATAGTAGCCGATGCCCAGCGTGACATTGGCCGAGACCACCCTCCTTCCGGAGAACATCCTGTTGGCCGCCCTCAGCCCGGACACGCAGGCCATCATCAGGACCGTGTCCGCTTCGTCCGGCAGCATGACATCGCGAAGATTGGACAATATGCAGGCCTTGGGGACGACCTCTGAGGCAATGACATTATAGCCATCCTCCTTAAGATCGGAGCTCATGGTCGCCAGGGCCCTGCGCCCGCCGGTGCGGCAATAATTGGCACAGGCGTTGCAGGAAACGATGACCAGTCGATCCTCTTTGTTGAGGCTATCTACAATCTCCTCATAAGGGATCGATCTAGAGACACTAACCATGCTTGCACCTCATGTTCCGATAGCTCCCCATCTTCGTTGGGCGTTTCCAATATAAATGCTGGTATTAGAAATCGTTGGCAAACCGCTCGCCTTTTTTCGGAAGGCGGATATCCCCGCTCGGCAGAACGTGGCCCTCCTCACCGCTTTCCTGTGCCAGGTCGGAGATGATGTCCCGCAGCACCCAGGTCTCCTCCCTGAAGCCGATCTCATCCGCCAACCGCAACGCCTCGTTCTCCATCTCGGCGGCGGCCCTCCTCATTTCGAAGGGGTCCCGGGGCCATGCGATGGGGGCCCTATGATCTAGCACCACGTGGCATAGTTCGTGAACGAGCACTGCACGAAGCACCACATCGTCCAGCTCCAGCGCGCCGCGCAGGAACACCACGTAGGTGCGCCTGCTCCCCGGCCCGGACGGCCGTACCTCCGCGAGTGGAGGCGACGAGGCGGAAAGGACCGGCTGCACGTGGAAGCGGACGTCGCGCTTTCCTGACTCAAGTATTTCGAAGAAATCGGCGGGCAGCCGGCCCAGTGCGTCGATGAGCCGGGGCATCGCGGTCTCTTTCGAGTAGACGGTCACGCGCGCCGTCTGGCGGACGAGGTCGTTTTCCGATTCGAAGGCCACCCGGGGTTTCAGGTAGCGGGCCGCGCGGTCGCGGCCGACCGGGGTGGCGTCCCATTCTGTCGGCGGCCAGACCTCCGCCGCTCCCTCTTCGGCCTCGGCACGCGGGTCCACCGTCCCTTGTTCTGCGTTCCGGTTCATCGCACTCATATGAAACACGTT
>DAGU01000073.1:7059-20014 GCA_002498285.1 Methanomassiliicoccus sp. UBA386
TCGTGTCACCGGAGGCCGGACGCACCCAAAACACCTTATCCATGCTAAAGTTCATCATCCGCACATGGTATCAAAGCGTGTCAGGTCCATCAAACCCTCAGGGATCAGGGCGATGTTCGAGATGGCCACCAAGGACTCCATCAACCTTGGCCTTGGTGAGCTGGACCTCGAACCGCCGCAGGAGGTGACCGACGCGCTCAAGGCCGCGGCGGACGCGGGCCGGAACCGATACGGTCCGACCAAAGGGATCGATGAGCTCCGTTCGGCCGTGGCTACCAAAGTATCGAGGTATCGCCGGGACCTCTCCGTCGACAATGTCATGATCACCTGTTCGGGCACGCAGGGCGCCATCGCCGCCTACCAGACCCTGTTCGATCCCGACGATGAGGTGCTCATACCGGAACCGGGCTTCGTCCTGTACGAACCGGACGCAGCTTTGGTGGGCGCCCGTCCGGTGCCGTACGGCATGGCCGAGGGAACCTCCATGCCGGACATCGACGACATCCTGGGTTCGATCACCTCGAAGACGAGGGGACTGGTCGTCAACTCGCCTTCCAACCCCACCGGGGGCGTCCTTGACCGGGAGACCTTCAAAGCGCTGTGCGACATCGCCGACGACCACGACCTGTGGATAATCTCCGATGAGGTTTACGAGGACTTTCTTTACGATGGCGGTGTGCACCATTCATTCAACGAAGTGATCGAGAGGGCGGTGGTGCTGAACTCCTTCTCCAAGTCGCTCGCGGTGCCGGGCTGGCGCCTTGGCTACCTGACCGCATCGTCCGAATTGGTGAACGAGATCGCCAAGATGCAGTACCATCTCGTGGCCGCCCCTCCCACTCCGCAGCAGTACGCCCTGGCCGCATCGTTCCACGTCCAGCAGCGCTTCCTCGATGGGATCATGCCGATGTTCGACCGCCGGAGGAAGCTGATGACCGGTCTGCTCAATGAGATCGAAGGCTTCCACTGCCCCGTCCCCAGGGGCGCCTTCTACGCTTTCCCGTCGTACGATCTGCCCATATCGTCGCACGACCTCGCGGTTTGCATGGTGAGGGCCGGCGTCATCGTAGCGCCGGGCACGGCGTTCGGAGCTCGTGGAGAAGGGCATCTGCGTTTCTCCTACGCCGCATCGGAGGAGAGCATCGCCCGGGGGCTGGAGATAGTGAAGAAGGTCGCAGAAGAGTGAGCCCTCGCTCCAGGGGGGCGCTGGCATTAGCGATTGAAGTTATATACGGGCACGTGCATCAATTACTTGGCTCCGGATAGGCCAGTATGGCCGCGCGGGGTAACGATCCTCGAGGTGAACGCATGAACGGGGTAACAAAGGCCACTAAGCCCGCCGCCAAGAAGGGGCGACCGAAGCAAGTGAAGAAGGAGGTCGAAATGGAAGAGATCCCCTCCCCAGAGGAGATCGTGGAGGACCTCGACACCATCGCCGAGGAGGTCATCTTCGGCAAGAATCAGGCTCGCACCTATGCCCTCCGCGAGGTGTGGTACCCCAGCTTCAAGGAGATAATCGCCGATCCCACTGTTCCGGAGGACGCCAGGGAGGAGGTCATGTTCCTCACCCTGACCAACGCCCTGCTGGACATGCTGATGGATGTCGTGCCCAAGGAGATGGCGCTCACCTTCGCGCGCAACCTGGACGATTATCTGGCCGTGACCCTGGTAAACAAGGAGTACGGCGTGGACCTGCTCAAGACCTTCCAGAAGGAGTTCACCGATTCCATGGGCAAGGACTTCCGCTCCGAGGAGAAGCTCATGGCGGCCCTGCAGTCCTTCGAGGATGAGTGGTGGGACACCCCCCGGGACGATATCGGAGGAAAGAGCCCCAACGAGGCGCTGGAAGAGATGGCTGAGAAATACGAGCTCTAAGCGCCCGCCCGCGGTGTGACAGATGAGAGCACCTTCACGTTCGATAATGGTGCTGTCCGCCGCTTCATTCTTTTCGATGATGGGGATGAGCATAGTCTCTCCTGTCATTCCGGACTATGCTCTAAGCTTCGGCGTGCCGTTCGCTCTTGCCGGACTCCTCATCTCCGGCTTCGGCCTGGCGCGCCTGTTCGTCGACCTGCCGGCGGGGATGCTCTCCGAGCGGTTCGGCGCGCGTCGCTTCATGCTTCTCGGCCTGGCCATCATCGCGACGTCATCGCTCATTGCAGGCTTCGCCGTCAACTACGCCGTCCTGTTGGCCGCTCGCATACTGGAGGGAGCCGGTTCGGCCATCTATATGACGACGTCGCTAACCGCCGTTACAAGGCTGTCACCTAGGGAGAGCCGTGGGGTCAATCTCAGCCTGTACATGAGCATGTTCCTGATAGGAACGATGATCGGCCCGGTGGTGGGTGGCTTCGCCGCCGAACACTTTGGCCTGGGGGCGCCGTTCACCGTGTACGGCCTGTTCGCATCCTTCTCCTTCCTGCTGGTGTGGAAGACCATCGGGCGGGAGGAGGTGACCGATACATCCAATGCCATCCGCCCGAAGGAACTGTTCGGCCTCCTGCGCCGGTATGACATCCTGACGATCAACCTGGCCAACATATGTGTGTTCGTCGCCCGGCAGGGCATACTCAACACGGTCGTTCCTCTGTACGCCCGTCTGAACCTGGGTATGGCCCTCAGCGAGCTGGGCATGATCCTCTCCATCGCAGCGCTGGGCAATCTGGTCACAATGTTATTGTCTGGCTCCATGACCGACCGCTACGGAAGGAAGCCGTTCTTCCTGGCCGGGCTGGGGCTGTCAGCGGTCTTCATCGCCCTGGTGCCGTTCGCCACCGACATAGTGCAGCTGGGGGCGGTCATCGCCGGCCTGAGCCTGTCGCTCGGGCTGGCAGGACCAATGGCCGCCTGGCTCACCGACGTGGTGGACCCTGGCGAACTGGGAGGGGCCATGGGGCTGTTCCGCACCATGGGCGACCTCGGCTACGTCGTGGGCCCGGTGGCACTGGCCGCACTGGCCGGGACCACAGGGGCCGTGTCCTCCGCGCCCTTCTTCCTGGCGGCGGCGGTCATATTCATGATGACGCTGCCCCTGGTGCGCACCAGCGACCCTGCCGCCATGATGGTAACAAGGCAGGCATGAGGCCAGCGCTACGGCGCCGGTCAGCTCATAAAACGTGGTTCGGGGCAAAAGGCTTCAAAGAGACCTTAGCGGCTCTTCTTCCTTCCGGGTCCTGGAACGGGGCCGCTCGCCCGCGTGGTTCCATAGGTGCTTGCTCCACTGCGGTCGGAGGTCCTTCATTCGGCGGGCCTGGTTGACCACCGCCTTCTTGGAACGGCTATACCAGTCGGCCTCCTCCTCCGTATATCTCCTCTCACGCCGGGGTTTGGACAGCGCATACTGGCGAACGTCGCAGAGCATGATCTCCCAGGCATCCTCTCCGGATGAGCGCTGCAGGAAGTCCCTTAGTCTGCCGACCTCCCTGCTGTAATGGTCCATAGCGTGGGAAGGGTCTTCGAACACCCTCCACTCCACGATCTGACCGTTCAGGGTGGTCACTACCGCGCTTCTGTCATCTGTCATTTATTCATCACCCCTTTGAGAAATGGTTTGAATTAATTTGTGAACCATCCCTATATCAATCTTCTCTACAACCCTGGAACGCATGCCAATGCTGCCTGAAACTGGCAAATCGTTTAATTAAAGGACGATGATGGACGGGTGATGCCCGTCGTATCTGCCCCTGGCAAGATCATCTTGCTGGGTGAGCATGCCGTCGTGTTCGGAAAGCCGGCCGTAGCCATGGGCATCGACATGCGCCTGACCTGCAGGGTGACGGAAGGCCGTCATAACATGGTCAACGGGCAGCCTCTCAATGGGCGCTACCACGCCTACGTGGCGGCGGCCATCAGGGACCACTGGTCCGGCAGACCACTGGACATCGCGATCGAATCAAAGATCCCCTCGGGCTCCGGCCTCGGGTCCTCGGCCGCCCTGGCGGTGGCGCTTCTGGGCGCCATGTCCCAGATGCGCGGCGGCATTGACGAGGAGGGTGTGGCCAGGGCGGCCTTTGACGTCGAATCGACCGTCCAGGGGAGGGCCAGCCCTCTCGATACCTCGACCAGCTCACATGGCCAGGGCATCTTCGTCGATTCCGTTCCGGGAAACGATCTGCTATGGCATGTGAAGCGGGACTCCCGGCAATGGTACGTGCACCACTGCCCCGTCCCCGACCTGACCTTCGTCGTCGGATTCACCGGCATCCGCGCCCCCACCGGGCCGCTGGTGGCAAAGGTGAAGAGGTACGTCGACAGGACGCGCTTCGCCAGGGAAGTGGTCGACGAGATCGGGGAGATCACCACCGAAGGGGCGAAACGGCTGCAGGACCATGACGTCGTGGCCCTGGGCAAGCTGATGACCAGGGACCACAATCTGCTGGCCATCCTGGGCGTCTCCTCGCCGGAGCTTCAGAGGCTGGTGGACGCGGCCATTCCCTTCTCGTACGGCGCCAAGCTCACGGGGGCCGGGGGCGGAGGCAGCATGATCGCCCTCACCGATCGCCCGGAGAAGGTGTCGGAAGCGATAGCCAGGAGGGGCGGTGTTCCCCATATCGTGCGGACCGGCATCGACGGCGTGAGGGCGGAAGCGATCGACGGCTGAATCACGGCTTAACGGCAATGTCTTTTCCCATGATTTCTTCTATTTCCGGCCCCTGCGTTAGTAATATATACTTCACGCACCATGTCTAGTTGGATGATACATCCAACATGTTGGATGGGTCGTCTAAATGCTCAAAAGCCCGTTCGCCGGGAGAACCTGAGGTAACGACTGGATGCGGCACTGCCTGTCCTTCATGCTCGAATTCCTCCTATATCCTCCTATACGTTTCTTCCATGAACCGGACTCCGCGGCGAACGGGCAACAGCAATTGGTTCAGCATCGGTTTTTCTACACGCGGGCGCCGTTCGCCCCTCAACGTTCGGCCGTTATAAAAAGAGAAGAAAAGTAAGGGCGGGGTCCGGCGACCCCTTTTCGGCCCTCAGATGAGGTCCTCGAACTCCTTGACCAGTTCCGGATAGGTCTGTTTGACGGCGGCCAGGAGGGTGTGCACGTTGATCTTCTCCAGTTCCACCTTGCTCACCGCCTCCACCAGCATCTCAAGGGTATCGTCGGACAGGGTGATGAGCTTCTCCTTGGCCATCCAGTCGCGCCACAGGCCGTTCTCCATCTTCGCTCTCCAGTCATCCTCGTACTCCTGGAGGACCTTCATGGAATAGTCGTTGGCCTTCACGGCCTTGGCCAGCACCTTTCCGGCGAACATGCCGGCATAGCAGCTGTTGGCTATGCCACCTCCGGTGATGGGGTTGATCATGCGGGCGGCGTCGCCCACCAGCAGGAGGTTGTCGATGGCGACCGAGTCCAGGGGGGCGCACACCGACACTGCCCCGGACACTGCCTCCAAGGGCTGTCCGTTCTTCAGGCGGGGGTCCCTAGCGATCCACCGGTCCAGGCACTCCTTCACCTCGCCGGGCTTCTTTATCTTGGTCAGGAGGACGCCCAGCCCAATATTGGCGGTGTTGTCGTCCTTGGGGAAGATCCAGGCGTAGCCGCCCGGGGCCACGGAACCGAGGAGGAACTCGGTGAAATCCGGATCATAATCTATGTTGGTCAGCCTGTACTGGTAGCAGGTGATGATATCGGTCGCCTTGAGGGACGTGTCGATGCCAGCCCACCGGCCGACCTGCGATTCGAAACCATCGGCGCCGACCACGCAGTTCGCCCTGATCTCCACCGGCTCGCCATGGCTGACCGCCCTGACGCCCGCGATCTTTCCATCCTCGTATATGAGGGAAGTGGCAGCGGTCTTCAGCATGATCTTGGCGCCCGCCTCCGCCGCGTCGCGGGCAAGGGCCTTGTCGAAGAACACGCGGTCCACGACGAACCCGACCTCGTTCCCGGCCTTGCTCTCGTCGAGCATGACCATGTGTTTGCCGGACGGCGAGACGATCTTGGCGCCCTTCACCGTCCTGGCGACCCACTTGGGGTCGACCTTTACGCCGACGCGGTCCAGCCAGGAGCGGGAGATGCCTTCGCCGCAGCGGATGGGCGAGCCGATCTCCGGCCTCTTCTCGATCATGACCACGTCCGCCCCTCCGAGGGCGGCCCACTTGGCGGTCATGGAGCCAGCTGGGCCGGCTCCAACCACCACGACATCGCAATTTATGGTCCTCATCTCACTCCTCCTCGCTGATGGCGGCCACCGGGCAGACCTTTATGCAGCGTCTGCACTTGTTGCAGGCCTCCCCGAACTCGAGGATGAAGTCGTTCATGAATATGGCGTTCTGGGGGCAGGAGCCTACACAGGCTCCGCAATGATGACATCTGTCTGCCGACACTTTCATGTTATCACCTCAGGTGTACTCGTCTCCCTTGGTCTTCCTCCACTCATCCAGGGGAACGGAGAACTTTTTCTCGATCTCGGTGCGGTAGGTGGGGCCGCCATTGTATGCGCAGAATGGAATGATCCTGCCGTCGGGCACGACATAGTGGATGGCGCAGCGCCTGACCCTCTCAATGTCGTAGTTGTAATCATCCTGGAAATGCATCGAGCTGATCAGCATCATGTTCCAGGAGAACTTGGCCAGGCCGGCCTTGGTCTTGTTGTTGACCACGTTGGTCAGCGTGTCGACGAACTGGGAAGCGGTCAGGCCGTCAGGTATCTTGCTCTCGTCGATATGCTTCTTGAGGATCTTCTGGGCCTTCAACAGGGAGAGCTTGGGGAAGGTGGCCGACGATGCGTTCTTGGCCAGTTCGAAGATCTCTTTCATCAGGCCGTCCACGTCCACGAACTGGGTGAGGGGTATGACCTCATCCCTGTCGTTCACGAACCAGTAGGTGGCCATGCCGCAGTGGGGGTGAGTGGTGAAGGCGACCTTGTCCTCCCTTAGGATGGCCGAGGCGTACGCCGAGACGGGCGCTACGGACGGAACCGGGAACCAATCCTCCTCCTTGGCGAAGCCGGTCTGGCTCTTAACATCCTTGATCAGATCGGGGATGGTGTACCTGCCCTCCTCCCTCTCTCTCTGGTCAATGCGTCCGGTGAACGCGACCGGCTGGAAGTTCACCGCTCTGATTACGTCGCGGTTCTTGACGGCGAACTTGATGATGTCACCTATCTGGTGATCATTAAGCCCCCTGACGACGGTGGGAACGAGAACAATGGAGGGCCGCTTTTCGGTGAGCTTGCGGACGTTCTCGATCGCCCTGATCTTGACGTCCAGCAGCTTCTTTGCCCGCGTCTTCATGTATATGTCATCGGTGACGCCGTCGAACTGGAGGTAGATGGTGTTGAGGCCGGCCTCGGCGCACTTCCTGGCGAAATCGGGGTCGTCGGCCAGCTTTATGCCGTTGGTGGCCACCTGGATCTGGGCGAAGCCAAGCTCCTTGGCCTTCTTGATGACGTCGAAGAAGCGAGGATAGATGGTCGGCTCGCCGCCGGAGAACTGGATGGCTGGGGTGGGAACGGGACGTTCCTCCCTCAGCTTCTCCATCATGAACACCACCTCTTCAAAGGACGGCTCGTAGACGTAGCCGGCCTGGTTGGCGTTGGCGAAGCAGATGGGGCAGCGAAGATTGCACCGGTTGGTCAGATCAAGGTTTGCCAGGGACGTGTGGGAGGTGTGCAGGTTGCACAGCCCGCAGTTGTCCGGGCAGGTCTTGGCGTCCTTGATGAGAGGGTTGCTTATTCCGATGCCGTCATAAGCATACTTCTCGGCCTTGAGGAACAGGTCTACGTCCGACCAGTATATGTCGGTGACCTTGCCGTGCTCCGGGCACTCTTTGTCCATGAGCACCTTTCCATCTGACTCGTAGATGCGCGCTGGCACTACCTTCTTACACTCAGGGCAAAGGGACTGCGTAGCCTTGGGCAGTCCCTTCTGGAGAACACTATCCTTCGCTATCATGGGGAGCCATCCCTTTGATGGCAGTAGAGAGAGGTGCAATTTAATACTATTGTAGCTTATTTAGCTACAAGGTGTACTATGGAAGTCGCCGATCTATTCACGCTGGACGAAGGCGAGCTAAATGTTGAGAAGGAGGAAATTCTTTCCCTCCTGAGGCGGATCGGGCTAACGGACTATGAGTCCCGCGCCTACCTGGGCCTGGTCATGCGCTCCCATGGCACCGCCGAGGAGGTGGCCGACGTGGCCAACATCCCCCGCACCTCCGCATACAAGGTGCTTGAGTCCCTGCTCCGCCGGAACATGGTCATCTCACGGGGCGGCCGGCCCACCGTGTACTATCCGGTGTCGCCCCGGGAGGTCAGGGAGAAGCTCCTGGCCGACGCCGAGCGGGCGCTGCAAAAAATGGAGAGGCTGCAGGGCGTCCTGTCGGAGAGGGGCGTGCCCCAGCTGGTCTACACAATCGTAGGGAAGGAACGCATCCTTTCCAAGGTGGGGGACATGATAGACTCGGCGAAGAGCAGTCTCCTGATCTCAGGCCCCTCCCTCCGGGAGGTGCTGCAGGACAGCTCGGGACGGGTCTCCAACGCAGTCAAGCGAGGTGTGGCGGTCAAGATCGTCGCCGAACCCAACACTAGGGTGCCGGACGACGTCGAGGTGGTGAGGAAGCAGGACATGGTGGCCATCGACGTGATCGTGGACAGCGAGCAAGCGCTCCTTGCGTCCCCCGACCTCAGCATATGCGGGTACACAGACAACCCGTTCCTGGTGGCGCACTTCGAGTACTTCCTCAATTTCTCTCCCTGAGTCCGGAGTGTAGCCTAATGGTAGTTCGTCCGCTCATAAGGGGGCGGACCGCTCGCTCCTCAGATGAAAGCGGCAGCTGTGGAAAAGAGCCCTCTCGCACGATCGAGGGGAGGGCAGATGCCCTTCTCGCTGGTGGCCGTCCTGCTCCTCGTCCTCTCTGGAATGAGCATCGCCCTCATCCACCAGGAAGGCGCCGGAGAGGAAGAGCGGATGACCCCCGAGACCATACAGGCGCTCAAGGTGGCGTCGGTGCAGGCGTGCGACGACATATCCCGGAAGGCGTACGTGGCGGGGCTGGAGGCGACCCGGGGAGGCAATGTACTGAACGCCACCGCCCTGCAGGAAAGGTTCGCCAAGCTGCTATCGTCCACCTTGAACGACACCTATCCAGGCCATGTCGCCGGCTCCATGGTCTGCGTGGACTCGCTGGACCTTGAGCTGACGATCCTCCACGCCACCGTGGAGGATGAGAACGGGGCGTCGAGCATACCTGCATACTTCTCCCTTCATGGCAGCTACCGCCTGAACGTTTCCACCACGGACGGCCACCTGGTGTGGGTCCAGGAGATGGACGAGCCCATGTACATCCCGCTACCGCTTCTCATGGACAGGCTGTCCAGGCTAGACTCATCCTCGGGTGTGAGGGGCGGCGTCGAGGCCACCGTCCGATACTCACTCTCCGTACTGGCCCAGGACCGGGTGCTCCGCGGCTATGGAGCGTATGGTCGGGATGGCGCCGCGGGGACGGCGGCCATCATCACCGATGAGGATGTCATCCGGGCGGTCAACATCGCCCTGCTGCTGGAGGAGATGAAGCTCTTCCGCAGCTCCATGTCCGTCTACGGCATAGATGGGGGCGACCTCGCGGGCAGGGAGGTGGACGCCGGCGAGCTGCTGCTCAGCACCTATGAGGATGTCGAGTACGATCTCCGCTTCATCGCCGCCCAGGCCATAAATGGGGCGGTGGACCGCATCGTCATAGGGATCATGGAGCAGATGGGATACCTTCACCCGGTGAACCTCTTGGACGGCACGATCAGCACGGTGGTGTCCAGCCTAAATGAGGTGATCCAGTACTTCAGCAAAAAGGACCTGTACCTGGAGCACAGCATCAACAAACTGAAGAAGTGGGCCGAGGAGGCGGGATTCGAGGAAGGCTACTACAACCCCATTGGATGGGATCGTGTCGAGGGCGAGGTCATGCTTCCGGAGACGGACGTGATCTTCTATGATGCCAATGGGGAACAGCATGTGATGCCCTTCTTCGGGCGGCCGATGGACTTCGACGTCCAGCCCTACGACGTTTTCTCCAACTACCTATGGGAGGACTTCTTCGACCAACGATGCGCCGACCTGAACATCATGGCCGACCATTTGAAGGGCTTCGTGCGCACGGTGGCCGACCAGGTGTCCCTGTACGCCGACCTTCCCATCATGAGGGATGCGGCCGACCCGGCCAACGGCGTCCCGTGGACGGATGAGCTGCTGGAAAGGATCCGCACCGCGTTCATTGAGCAGGAGGATTGGACCGCTCCCGCCATCGAGGCCGTTCGCGAGGTGGGGAGGATACAGGACGCCGCCTCCCTCACCACCCTGGACTTCATCCGTGACAACTGGATATGGCTGACCAACCAGACCTATGCCGTGGAGGAGGTGGCGGAGCAGATCGCCGCCGAGGAGTGCCGCAGGATCAGCGCCCTGGTGCCCATGGACGAGAGCTCCACCAAATCGCTGCATCTGATCCTCTCATGGATGATGCGGGAGGAGGGGACCTTCTACAACCGGGTCCTGGTCGAGGAGTACGAATGGCTGAGCGGCCCGTTCAAGAGGGCCATGGAGGCGGCGCTGTCGGCGCGCTCCGAGGACCTGAACGCAGCGGAAGAGGTCATCGGAATGGTGAGCGGAAGGATCTACGGGCCGTCCCTGCAGCCCATAGCGGCCAACTCCGTTCTGGGCGTTATCGCCGAGGTGGAGCGTTACCTTTCAGCCAGGTACGAGGGCGGCTCCACCTCTCTTCCGGCGGAGGGCTTCGTGCTCCACGGGCCGAAGGGCGTGACGCTCGACGAGAGGCTGGATGCGGAGCACGTCGCCCTGACGGCCGGCGACGGCAGACGGGGAACGCTCGACGTGGAGGTGGTCCGGCCGTGGGAGCAGAGGGAGCGCGAGTACCCGTGCAACCTGCACCTCAACTCCTTGTTCCAGGAGGGGAGCCTCCCATATGCGTCCCAATGGAACGTATCTTACAGCGGAATCGCCGTGGTGAAGGCGGCGGCCCCCGCGCTCGGCTCCCAGGAGGAGGGGAGGGTGATCGAGTTCGAGATTCCCATGGAGGGCAGCTTCAGCATCGTGACCATGTCGGGATGGGGCCTGATAGGCGTTGACTATGCGCCCACCGTCACCCTGGAGAAGGCGATCTCCGATCTTCTGTCGAGAATATGGAACGGGATATTGGATGGAGCGGAAGCGCTGGGGCGGACCATCGCGGGGGCCTTCGACGCCTTCGCCCGCATGGTCCCGGAGATCATGTCGTTCGCCCTCGACCCCCTGGGCTCCATGGCCCAGGCGCTGTTGGACCTGATCGATAAGGCGCACGAGGTCGCCAGCTCCTTCCTCAGCGCCATCCTGGGAGGGCTGGCCGACTCCGCCGGGAAGGTGGCGGGCGGCACGGTCATACGCCTGAGCCTGTTCGGCTTCACCCTAGCCATCATCGTCGAGCCGGGCGTGACGAGCATAGCGGGCACGCGGGACCGCCTCACTATGGAGATGGGCATGGACATCGGCGGCATCTCGTTCTCCGGCGCCCTCCGCGTTCTGAAAATGGACGAGGGGGACCATACCATGGTGATGAGCGCCACGCTCGGAAAGGATGACTGGAGCGTGAAGCTGTGCGCGGACCCTCGGACCAGGGTGTACGATGACGTCATGAGGGCCACCGGCTACTTCGGCGGGATGGTCCTCGACCTCGTCCTGCCCAAGGTGGAGGTGGTGAACAAGGTCACGCTCAGCCTGGCGGACATCCCGGGCCTGGGGCAGGCGCTGCAGAACATTCCCCTCATACCGGGGACCAAGGCGGCCCTAAACGCCGGTCTGGAAGTGGGGATGGTGACCGACGGCATCTCCACCCTGACGATCAACGAGGTGGAGATGAACCCTTCGGGGAGGGACAGCGGCAGGGAATGGATCGAGCTGTACAACCCCACTGACCGTCCGATCGATCTGAGCGGATGGAGCATTGTCACCTCGCATGGAAACAAGGTGAAGCATCCCCTGCCATCCCAAGTGATCTCTCCCGGAGAGCACTATGTCCACACCTTCCCCCGCCAGGCATTGGACAATGGTGGAGAAGGATCCTTCGCCACCGAGGAGTGCGTTGTGCTCGTCAACCCCTCTGGGGAGAAGGTGGACCACGGGCCGTGGGTGACGGACCATGCCAATGATGCCCGGACGTGGCAGAGGGAGCACGACTCCTCGTCGAGATGGGTCTTCAAAGAGGGCACTCCCGGGGCGGCCAACGGACTGTCGTTCCATGGGGTGGAGGACCTCTTCGGTCTGCTGGACGTTCTCCGGCAGTCGTTCGAGAAGGCGTTCTCCGGCTCCAGAGGCCTGGGGGACATAGGCGACCTCGCCGAGCTGGTGCAGAACGCCCTGCGCATCGTCGCGGAGAGGCTGATATCCACTATGGTGGGCGCCATATCGTACGTCCAGTTCTTTGTCCAGGCGGGCGCTGGAGATGCCCTCGGGATAGCGGAGGCCGGGTTTACGGCCGCCATCAAGATCACCGGCGCCACCCTTAGGGAATGCCTCCTGGCGATGGTCAACAATGTCTTACGGCTGTTCGATGACCTGCTCAACCCCACCAACCTGTTGCGGGTGTTCCAGCCTCTGGGAATGATAGGTCCGGAGGATATCTATGCCGAGCTCTCGGAGCATATATCCATCTCTGCCCCCAGCGTAATGGGCCACCTGTTCAATGACCTGGTCCAGGCCAAGGCCTCGGTGCAGTTCAATATGGCAACGGCGGACTTCCTGGACGGTAAGGCGGACAGCGACTGGAGGATCGAGTTTGGCGTGAGCGCCGTGGCCGGGCTCACCCTGATGAAGGTGCCGGTGGGGGTCCGGAGCGAGTTGGAGGCGTGGCTCGTCCACGCCACCCTCCGCCCGGCCTGAGATGGCGGATCGACCGCTTTGACGGATGCAGCCCTTTAGGTCGCCTCGGGAAAAGCATCGCATGCAGGATGGCAGAATA
>DAGU01000073.1:20211-24656 GCA_002498285.1 Methanomassiliicoccus sp. UBA386
CTAAGTGGGGCCGACCATAAAAGCGACTTCGGCGGCCAAGCCTCTAGGGGCAAGTTCGTGGGCCGGGCGCTCAGGGAGAACACCGGCGTCCCGGCCTTCGAGCCGAGGGCTGTGAGCCGCCCCTCCTGCGAACCGTCCTCTCTCCCTTTTCAGCCTATGATCTCCTGGCCCTTCATGTAGGGGCGCAGGACCTTGGGGATGGTGACCGTGCCATCCTCGTTCTGGTAGTTCTCCAGGACGGCGACCATTGTGCGGGGCAGCGCGAGCCCGGAGCCGTTCAGGGTGTGGACGAACTCGCTCTTGAGGTGCGGCTCGGGGCGGAACTTCACTCTGGCCCTGCGCGCCTGGAAGTCGGTGAAGCAGGAGCAGGAGGACACCTCCAGCCACTGGTTCGCGCCAGGGGCGTGAGCCTCCAGGTCATAGGTCTTGGCGCTGGCGAACCCCATGTCGCCCGTGCACAGTAACAGGACGCGGTACGGCAGCTCCAGCCCCTGCAGGATCGCCTCGGCGTCGGAGCGGAGGGCCTCCAGGTCCTGGAAGGAACCGGACGGGTGGACGAACTTGACCAGCTCCACCTTGTTGAACTGGTGCACCCGGATGATCCCCCTGCTGTCGGCGTTCCTTCCAGCCTCGCGGCGGAACGACGGAAGGTACGCCGTGTAGGACAGCGGGAGCTGCTCCCTCTCGAATATCTCATCCTGGTGCATGTTGGTGACCGGCACCTCGGCGGTGGGGTTCAGCCACAGGTCATCCCTTTCGCACCAGTACATGTCATCTTTCATCTTGGGATACTGGCCGGTGCCGATGACCGCGGCGGTGTTGACGATGGCGGGGGTGAACACCTCTCTGTACCCCTGGTCGTGGTGGACGTCCAGCATGTACTGTATCAGCGCCCTCTCCAGCCTGGCCCCGTCCCCCTTGAGGATGTAGAACCCGCTGCCGGTGATCTTCGCCCCCCGCTGGAAGTCGATGATGTCGAGGTCCTCACCGATCTCGTAGTGCTTCTTGGGGGCGAAGTCGAAGTTGCGCACCTTGCCGAAAGAAGAGACCACGCTGTTGCCGTCGTAATCGCAACCCACCGGCACGGAGGCATCCGGGATGTTGGGTATGTTGAGCACAACCTCATCCCTCATCGCCTCGAGCTCGGCGACCGTGGCATCGATCTGTTTGATCCTCTCGGCCACCGTCCTCATCTCGGCGATGACCTCTTTCTTCTCTTCTCCCTTGAGCTTGGGGATGCGTTCCGACGCCACATTCCTCTTGTGCTTCAGGCCGTTGGACTCATCGATCAGGCGCCGCCATTCCCCGTCCAGGCGGAGAAACTCATCGAGCGTCTCTTCTGAATAGTTGCGGTTCCGCAGCATCGCGCGGATGAGCTCTGGATCACGCCTTATGAGATCAACATCCAACAAATCCAGTCACCTTTGGCCGCTAATCGCGTATTCCCACAATAAGGCTTTGCATGCCGGGCGACGGCTGAGAGGGGTTCGCCTCATCGCGCGGCTTGAGATGCTCATCATCTCCGGGGACAGTACCGTGCGTCAGCGAGCTGAGCGGGTATCGCACAGCAGGACCGTGAATCCGCGAACGTCGACGACCACTGAGCCGGAGCGCTCGGCGAGCTCGGCGGCGACCTCGTCCGCTGGCAGAGCGGCGTTGGGCAGCACCCTGACCTTGACCAGGCGGGCCCTCTTCACCTGTGCCCGCACTTCCTCCACCACGCCGTCGGTTAGGCCCTCCTTCCCGATGTGGACGGTTGGTTCAAGCTCGCTGCCCTTGCCTATCAGTTCCTTCTTCTTTGCCTTGTTCATCTCGTTCGCCCCTCTTCTCCTTTAGATATGGCGCCCTCCGCACCGCCCCGCAGGACAGGCAGCGCATGACCACGCGGTCGGAGCGCAGGCGGACCTGGCAGTTGATCCCGGGAAGCAGCGCCGCCATGCATTCCCTGCAATACGGCCGGTCCTTGAGCATGGGGGTGTTAGTGCGCATGCTGATCCTGCGGGCCAGAGTGACATACCGGCGACTCCGCTCGATGCAGCCCTCCCGGACCTCCACGAGCGCGAGGTCGAGCAATCGTTCCATGCGTACCTGGGCGATGCTCCTCGCTTCCCGGTTGGATATGCGCTTCTTCACCATTTGCCTACCAGCGCCATGATGCCAGGAAGTGCATGGGGGTGAAATAGGTTTGCATGTTCAGACGGTGATGAGCTCCTCGATCCCGATGTCGTCGTAGGTGAGTATGGTGACGGGATACTCCCCCATGCTGAACACCAGCTCTGTCAGATCGTCCAGGGCCGACGACGGGACAATGATCCCGACGTAGAAGCCATCGTTGGCCGCCTCATAGTATTGTAGAAGAGCATCCGGTCGGGTCCAGCTGTTTTCGGTCTCGAGGAACTCGAAGCCTACCAGTCGGCCCCCTTCGCTGAGGGTGAGAAGCGCCCAGTCGCCCTCCTGTATTGAGCGGTCGATCTCCAGGGCCGATCTCTTCTCAAGAAGCATCTCTACACGGAGCTCGATCGCATCCTCCAGGTCGATCTGCGCCATCGTATGGATTTCTGCTCTGCCACTATAACTATATTTCATCTATCCAAGCCTGAGCGAGAAGGCCCATCATCCTCATCGTGTGTGAGACGCGGTAGAATAGCACTTTCAGCGATATCCTCGCAGCACGTTCGATGCAGCGCTCCATCGAGAGATCGAACGCTCCTGACCTTGACGTTCGGCGCGGATGATGTATCGGCGCCGAGTTCCGCTGCGTCCCTCTCTGGAGGAGGGCAACGGTCGATCGCACCGGGGCGGGATGCAAGGGCCGCATTGATGCCACCCAGGCTCCGGTGTGAGCGACGATGACCTCGGGATGCGAGCTAATTCATTGGGGCGTCAATTCACTCCAGCTCGGACAGCTTGCGGAAGGAAGTGGACAGCCCCCTGGTCATGGCCATGAGGCCGCCTATCATCATCGCCTCCACGACCTCCTCCTTGGTGGCGCCCACCTTTAGCGCCTGGCCTATGTGGACGTTGAGGCAGTTATCGCTTCCCAGCGCCGCGCCGGCCGAGATGGAGGCCAGCTCCATCTCCTTGAGGCTGAGGTGCTTCGGCTCGACTAGCAGGCGCCCCGTCAGGTCGGTGTATGCCATGAAAAGGTCTGGATACTGCGAGAGGAAAGTTGTCAGGAACGGCTGAAATCCGTAGAACTCTTCCTGCCTGCGCAGCCGCCTCTCCATCTCCTTGTGTATCTCCACCTCTCCGGTCATGGGATGGTGTAATGGTTCGATGGATAATGGTTTTTGCTCGGAGATGGGATATATTTTGTGGAATCATATACAACTCCTTTTATCTTCGTATTGTATCCCGCCGCCCATGGACGCATGGGGCATCTCTCGGATAATGAACGACGACTACTGCGCGCGGATGCTGGTGTGGGCCATGGATGTTCCCAGGACCGCGGCCGAGATGAGCCGCAGTCTGGGCATTCCGATCTCGGCATGCTACAATCGCATACATCTTCTGGAGGGCCTGCATCTCATGGAATGCGTGGAGCGACGCCGCTCCCCGTCCGGAAAGTTTATCATGGTGTATCGCTCCAGGCTTCGCAAGGCCACTATATTCGTGGACCGAGGGGCGATGAGGGTCAGGCTCGAGCTGATCGACGGTAAGGTGGAGGATCTGCCTCTCCTCGACGGGGCCCAACTGCTCTGAGCGGACGCCCCTTCAGGCACCTGGCCATACGGTCGGCCATACCAGAGTGCTTAAATACAAAAACAATAATGTAACCAGACCTTCACGTTCATATCAATAAGGTGATTCAGCATGGCACGCAAGCCCGGACGCATGTACAGACAGATCAGGGGCCAGGCATACACTCGCAGGGAATACATGGGTGGTGTCCCGGCTTCCCGTATAAACAGCTTCGATCTCGGAACCATAAATGGGGACTTCCCCATCGTCATGACCCTCAGGGTAAAGGAGCCCTGCCAGATCAGGCATACTGCCTTGGAGGCCGCCCGTATCGCCGCCAACAGGACCCTCACCAGGGAGACCAACTTGACGAGCTTCCACCTCAAGATCAGGCCTTATCCGCACATCGTGCTGAGGGAGCACAAGATGGCCACCGGCGCCGGCGCGGACCGTGTGTCGGGCGGCATGAGAGCGGCCTTCGGCAAGAACGTGGGCACCGCCGCCAGGGTGCAGAGCGACGATGTCATCATGAGGCTCCGCGTAACCCAGCAGGCGTTCCCCGTCGCCAAGCAGGCGCTGTGGAAGGCTTCAATGAAGCTCCCCTCCCCCTGCTACGTGGAGATCGAGAAGGGCGCCGAGCTCGTCTCGTGAAACCCCAATCCCTTTCCTCTTTTCTCATTTTATCGGCGGTGAGCGACGTTGTACGACTTTCGCCTTGACGAGGTTACCGAGTGGATCGTGGGCAAGGGTGCGCGCACCATCGC
>DAGU01000073.1:24730-36120 GCA_002498285.1 Methanomassiliicoccus sp. UBA386
GCGCGCACCATCGCCCTGCAGATGCCCGAAGGGCTGAAGTCCCACGGGCAGGAACTGGCAAAGGAGATCGAGCGGCGGACCTCGGGCCGATGCGTCCTCATCGCCGACCCCTGCTACGGCGCCTGCGACGTGGACCGCCGCTTCTCCGATTACGCCGACGTCCTGGTACAGTTCGGCCATGCCGACATACCGTCCATGCAGGCCGGCCCCGACGTCCTGTTCGTGGAGGTCTTCATGGACATGGATATCTCGGAGCTGCTGCCCCGGGCGCTTCCGCTCCTCAAGGGCACGGTCGGCGTTCTTACCACCGTACAGCACGTGAAGATGCTCCCCTCGGTGGTGAAGTGGCTGGAGGCCAATCACCATAGGGCACTGGTGGGGAAGGGGGACAGCCGCATCGTCTTCGAGGGGCAGGTGCTGGGATGCAACATTAGCGCCGTGGAGCCGTTGAAAGGCCTTGCGGACAGCTTTCTGTACATCGGCAGCGGCGACTTCCACCCTTTAAGCGTGGCCATTGAGACCTCCCTGCCGGTGGTGGTCGTCGACCCCCTAATGCAGGAGGTGAGGGAGCTGGGCGAACTGCGAGAGAGGATCCTGAGACAGAGGCACGGCGCCATCGTCCGGGCCTCCCAGGCCGAGAGGTTCGTCGTGCTGGTCTCGACAAAAGCGGGGCAGAACCGAATGGAGATGGCATGGAGCCTCCGACACCTGCTGGAGGAGCACAACCGCTCGGCCGACATCGTCGCGCTGGAGGAGTTCCATCCCGACCGGCTGCTTCCTTTCGACGCCGACGCTTACGTTTCCACGGCCTGTCCGCGCATCGCCATCGACGATTATTTGCGGTATCCCAAGCCGCTCCTGACCCCGGTGGAGGTGGAGATCGTCCTGGGCCTCAGGAGCTGGGACGATTACCGCCTGGACAGCATAGCCGGCGATTAGACGAGGGCGACCTCCACCGACGCTACCTTCCTGAAGGGGGCCATTAGCTCCGCCTCCCTGCTAATGCGCCCCATGTCCTCATCGGACAGCATTCGGTAGGCGCGGACATCCAGGCGCAGGGTCGTCCCTTTCTTGCGGGGCCGCCATGTTCCCACGATCTCGCCGTCACACAGCACCGCTCCCGGCGAGCCGGAGGCTCGCCACAGCTCCCGCCTGCGCTCCCGCTGCGGCATGAGGATCGCGCGGTCCCTTTGCTGCAGGTATGGATCATGGGGCGGCAGGAGCCTGGCGCCCTTCGGGAGCTGCGCATTATTGAACAGTTCCATTTGCTCGTCGAGGAGCCACATGGCCCTGCCATCCATGACGACCTCGCTCATGCCCCCCTCGGCCAGCCTCCACAGGGCGGTGGCGTGCTCGATGCCGACGCCGCTCCATTGGGCGAAGCAGCGCTCGGTGGACGGGCCGTAGCAGCGCAGATAGCGTTCGACAAGCTGGCGGCAGTCCGCGTCATCCACTTCGTGGCCCAGCCACTGCTCTGTAAGAACCAGCGGCGATAGGCCATTGCGATGTTCGGCGAAGCACACCGCCCCGCGCATTCCCATGAGGTACAGGGCGAAGCGCACGATCGCCTCCCCCTTGGTGACGCCCCGGCCCAGGCCAGAATCCTGCATCCATGCCTCTTGCCGTCCATGGCCTAGCACGGAAGCGATCCGGCGGGCGCAGCGGGCAGCCAGCTCGGCCTTGGGCATCTCCCTCCCGTCGAGCTCCGCCCTGACGGCCTGCTCGGCCATCGCGTATGCGGTGGACATGTCGAGCTCCATTTCATCGAGGAGAGGGACGGCGCCGACAACGACATCTGCAAGGGAGTTCTCATCCGGCACGAGACATCGGCCGAACACGCCTGCCAGCGCCGTCGGGAAGAGGTGGGGCGAGGCCCGCATGCTCCATGCCTCCAGCATGGAACGGTCCAGCAGCGCGGAGCGCAGCATCTCCGGCGTCAGGCCGTCGACCCGGGCCAGCAACGATAGTGCGGCCGAGCCGGGAGGGGTGTTCTGTACGCCGCATGCGCCGGCAGCCTCGAGCATCCCATCGGCGGGAAGCCGTTCCGAGAGGTTATGCCCCGACAGGCGGTATCCCAGCACCTTCGACCTCTCCGCCTCGGCCATCGCGCTCATCCCTTAGTTCATGGGGGCCGACCCGCTTAATCGTTTTCGTGATGGCGATGCCGCTCCGAAAGGACGACCGGGACAACTCTAATATCCGCCCCAGACAATCACATGAGGGATGCTAACCGCTGAGTCCATTCGTCTTCGTGCGCAGCGTTCCGGCCTCCGTATCGGACTGGGTGTGGGAACAGACGTGGAAAAGGCCAAGCGGGCGAAGCTGGAGGCAGAGGACCTGGGGTTCGCGGACGTCCTGCTCTACAATGACGCCAAGCGGCTGGCGGAGGACCTTCTCAATGACCGGATCGATGCGGCGGTGCGCGGCGACATCGATTCCAATAGGGCCATGGAGGCCGTAAGGAGGTCCTTCCAGGTCAACAGGGTGCTCAGGGCGGCGTTCATGCAGCCCCGCGGGGGGAGGATGTTCCTTCTTGCCCCGGTGGGCATCGACGAGGGATGGACCATCGCCGAGAAGGTGGAGATCGCCCGGCTGTCGGCCAGGCTGATGCGCCGGCTGGACATCGAGCCGGAGGTGGGGTTCATGTCGGGCGGGCGCACCTCGGACAAGGGGCGTATGGCCGAGATCGACCGCAGCATCGAGGCGGCGGAGGCGGCCACGGAGATCGCCGTGTCCGAGGGCATCCGGGCGAGGGACGTCCAAGTGCTCATCGAGAACGCCGCCAAGGAGTGCGATGTCATCATCGCCCCCGATGGCGTCTCGGGCAATCTCATCTTCCGCACCCTGCACTTCCTTGGCGGGGCGGCCGCGCTTGGCGCGCCAGTCCTGAACATCGACCGGGTATACATCGACACCTCGCGCGCCAAGACGTCCTACGGCGACTCCATCGCGCTGGCGTCCGCGCTGGCGTCCATGCGCTGAGGCGTCGTTCAGAAAGGCAGATATAATGATAATGGCGTCCTTGGCTACATGAGGATAGCCATCGATGGCAATTACTCCGGCATACGGTTCTCGGCTTCTCATTTCATTCCCGGCCATGACAAGTGCGGGCGCCTTCATGGCCACTCCTACGTCCTGCACCTGGTGCTGCATGGCGACATGGGCGACAACGGCATGATCATGGACTTCGTGGACCTGAAGAGGGCGCTCAAGAACATGGTCGAGGAGCTGGACCACCGCGTGCTTCTTCCCGGACGATCGCCCTCCGTGAAGATAGAGCAGGGCAGCGAGGTCGAGGTCCTGGTGGGCAGCAAGCGTTACGTGTTCCCGCCTGAGGACGTCGCCATCCTGGATGTGGTCCAGTGCAGCGCGGAGGGCATGGCCGGCCTGATGCTGGAGCGTCTCATCGACGAGATCGCCTTCACGCCCAACGTGCATATGATCGAGGTCGGCCTGGACGAGGAGCGCGGGCAGACGGCATGGGCGGGCAGGGAGCTGCGGCCATGAAGGCGGTCGTCCTGCTGTCCGGCGGCCTGGACAGCACCACCACGCTGGCGTACGCCATCTCGCACGGCTACGAGGTAGTGGCGCTGACCGTCCGGTACGGGCAGAGGCACTCTCGCGAGCTGGACTCGGCCAAGGCGGTGGCGCGGCATTACGGCATCAAGCAGCACGTGGTCCTTGATCTCGACCTGTCATATCTCAGGAAGAGCGCTCTGACATCCAGCGAGGTCGAGGTGCCGGTGCGCGATTCGGCGGAGGGCATAGGCGATGAGATACCGGCGACCTACGTTCCGGCGAGGAACATGCTCATGCTGAGCCTGGCCGCCGGCCTGTGCGAGACGGAGGGCGGCGAGGCGATCTTCATCGGGGCCAACGCCGTCGATTATTCCGGATATCCCGATTGCCGGCCGGAGTTCTTCCGAGCTTTCGAGGAGGTGCTGAAGGTTGGAACGAAGGCAGGCGTCGAGGGGCGGCCGATCAGGATCGAGGTGCCGATCCTGCGCATGTCCAAGGCCGACATCGTCCGCCTGGCCAAGAAGCTGAACGCCCCGCTGGAGCTGACCTGGTCGTGCTACAACGGCAGGGAGGCGGCATGCGGCCATTGCGAATCATGCCTGCTAAGGCTGAAAGGATTCGAGGAGGCGGGGGAGAAGGACCCGATTCCGTACGAGGTATCGCCATGAAGGTCATCGAGATATTCACATCGCTGCAGGGGGAAGGCGTGCTGATGGGTTCGCCCACCACCTTCGTTCGGTTCGAGGGATGTAACCTGGACTGCAAATGGTGCGACACCGCGTACGCACGAACGGGCGGGAAGGAGATGACGCCCCACCAGGTGCTGGACGAGGTGGAGAAGAAGGCCGTCCCCTTCGTATGCCTGACGGGCGGGGAGCCCATGCTGCAGGAGGGCATACTCGAGATCATCGCCGATCTCCTCGACGCAGAGCACCACGTCACCGTCGAAACGAACGGCTCGCTGCCGCTGGAGTCGCTGCCAAATTCCGACGACCTCCTGATATCCATGGACGTCAAGTGCCCATCGTCAGGAATGAGCGACCGGCTTCACCGCGACAACCTGGAGTTCCTCGGTCCCCGGGACCAGCTCAAGTTCATCATCGCCGACCGGGTCGACTACCTGTACGCTAAGAAGGTGCTGCGGGAGAACGAGATAAACTGCCCGATCATCATGACGCCGGTCGGCGGCACCGAGCTGAAGGAGCTGGCGACCTGGGTCCTGGAGGACCGGCTGTGGGTCCGCGTGCTTCCGCAGCTGCACAAGCTCATCTGGGGAGAGAAACGGGGCGTCTGAGCTCTCCCCCCGGTCGCTTCACGTGTATGTCTCTTCCTTCAGGATCAGCTTCTCCCCCCTTTGCGATATGGCCGCGCCGATGAGGGATAGCGCTCCGCCGAACGATGTGGCGATGGCCACCGACCTTGCCAGCTCTCCTGCCAGCGGTCCGCCGGCGATGGCGCCGTAGTCCATCGAGCCCATCATGAGCGTCATTAGGATGGTGGCGATCGATATCCCCATGGCCACGCTCAGGTTCCTGGTGGTCGCCTGGATGCTGGAGGCCAGCGCGCTCTTCTCCTTTGGCAGGGCAAGCATCATCTCGCTGTTGTTGGGCGTCTGGAACAGGGAGCTCCCGACCCCCATGAGGAAGAACCCCATCACCGTCATCAGGACGTTGGCGACCAGGAAGCCGAACGCCATGACGAAGAAGCCCCCGGCCCGGACGACGTGCCCGGCCGCCGCGTAGGGGCGGAACCTCCGGGCATCGTACATCTTGCCCACCAGGGGAGAGCCGAACATGGTGACCGCTGGCAGCACCATGAAGATGAGGCCAACGATGGCGGGGTCGTAGTTCAGCACTCCCACGTAGTAGAATGGGCCGAGGATGGTGACCATGCTCATGGACAGGAAGAACATGACCATGCTCAGTCCGACCAGCGTGAAGCGCCTCACCCCGAAGACCGAGATGTCCATCAGCGGATGCGGCGCGGTCCGCTCCCGCCGGATGAACAGGGCGATCGACGCCACGAACGCCAAGAGGGCGATGACGACCTCCAGCGCGACGGTCCCGTCCTGGCCCAGCCAGCCCAGCGTGAGCATCAGCGAGGACATCGACAGCACCCACAGGACCGTTCCGATATGGTCCATGTGCAGCCTGTCCACCAGGACCTCGTCGACCCTCAGGACCTTTACGGCCGCCAGGGCCGCCACCGCCCCTATGGGGACGTTGACAAGGAAGATGGACTGCCAGCCGAGGGCGCCTACAAGAAAGCCGCCTATGACCGGCCCGAGCATGCCCCCCACCGCCACCGTGGAGCCGAGGAGCCCCATGGCCTTGCCCCGGTCCCGGATGCCGAACGAGCGGAAGACGATGGAGGTGGACACGCTAAAGAGCATAGACGCTCCGACGCCCTGGGCCACGCGGAAGAGGATCAACTGTCCCAGCTCGGCGGAGAGGGCGCACAGCAACGACGCCGCCGTGAAGGCCGCCAGGCCCGCGGTGAACATCTTGGCCTGCCCGGTCCGCTCGGACACCTTGCCGGCGACGATCAGGAAGCACGTCTGCGTTAACAGGTAGCCCGTCACCACCCATTGGGCGTCGGCCACGGCCACGCCGAAGTCTGAGGTGATGGCCGGCAGCGCGATGTTCAGCGCCACCGCGTCCAGCACCGACATGAACACCCCGGACATCACGATGGCCAGTGCGATGTATCTTCCTTTGACCGCATCGACGCCGCCCATGTTATCCTGCCGGGAGAGAGAGGGTTGGGTTAAATAGGGTATCGCTCCCTCCCAGGGCCCGGCCCATGCAAGGTTAATATACACATGCCTCGTTCATAGGGGCAGTTAGTCCATGAACCGCGACCAGAGACCAGGACTATTGATTTTGCGCTTGTCCTAGTCCCATCGCTGCATCCTGGGCTATCTGAGGCGATTTCTATGGTCGACCGAGATATGCTAGAGCGAACACTATCCACACGTACACCCTCACTTGATCGGAAAAGGGTCTACACCAGTCCATACAATGCCCGCGTTCTCTCCGACGATATGCCCTCCACCGTCAAGGTCTTCGACACCACCCTTCGCGACGGAGAGCAATCGCCGGGCATCGCCCTGTCCTGCGACGATAAGGTGAAGATCGCCCAGGCCCTCAGCGAGCTCGGCGTGGATGTCATTGAGGCAGGCTTTCCCGTATCCTCGCCAGGGGACCAGAAGGCGGTGAAACGCATCGTGGACGAGGGCCTCAACTCTCGCATCTGCGGCCTCGCCCGGTGCAGCAGGAAGGACGTCGACGCGGCCATCGGCTGCGGCCTGGACTACGTCCACATGTTCATAGCGACGTCGGACATCCATCTCCAGCATAAGCTCAAGCTCACGAGGGAGGCGGCCAAGGAGAAGGCCGTAGATGCGATCGAGTATGCCCGGCAGCACGGCCTGGCGGTGGAGTTCAGCTGCGAGGACGCCACCCGGACCGAGCTCGGATTCCTCAAGGAGATGCACCAGGCGGTGCAGGACGCCGGGGTGGAGGTGATCAACGTCCCCGATACGGTGGGGACGATCGGCCCCCCGGCCATGCAGCATCTCATCCGGGAGCTGATGACCGTCACCAAGGTGCCGCTCTCGGTGCACTGCCATGATGATTTCGGACTTGCCGTCGCCAACTCCCATGCGGCGGTGCGCGCCGGCGCCCGGCAGGTCCATGTCACCGTCAACGGCCTCGGCGAAAGGGCAGGGAACGCCGCTCTCGACGAGACGGTGCTCGGGCTAATGGCCTTCTATGAGGTGGGCACCAACATCGACACCCGCCGCATCGGGCCCACCTCCAAGCTGGTGTCCCGCCTCACCGGCTACGCCATCCCGCCCACCAAGGCCATCGTGGGCGCCAACGCCTTCGCGCACGAATCGGGCATCCACGTGCACGGCGTGATGGGGGCGCCGTCCACCTACGAGGCGTTCGGGCCGGAGCTGGTGGGGGTGCAGAGGAACATCGTCATGGGCAAGCACAGCGGGGCCCACAGCGTCCGATCCAAGCTGTCGGATTACGGCATAGAGCTTGGCGACGCGCAGATCGACCAGATCGTGGACAAGGTGAAGAGGCTCGCCGACTCCGGGAAGGAGGTCGACGATGCGGAACTCGTGGCGCTGGCGTCACACATCCTCGGCGAGAGAGAGTCGAAGAAGGTAAAGCTAAAAGAGTTCGCTGTATTCACGGGTATGAACACCACCCCCACCGCCGTGGTCTCCATCGAAGTTAACGGGGATAGGAAGACCGGATCCGCCACCGGCATAGGGCCGGTCGACGCCGCCCTCAACGCCATCAAGTCGGTGATGGGGAACGACATCCACCTGGTGGAGTATCGTCTCAACGCCATCACCGGCGGGAGCGATGCGCTGTGCGAGGTGAGCGTGAGGGTATCCAAGGATGGAGGCAAGAACCTCATGTCGGTCGGCAAGGCCATCGGCTCGGACATCGTCCAGACGTCGGTGGACTCGACCATGGAGGCTCTCGACCGCCTCTATTGCAGGAAGGAATGATGACACATGAGCAAGACAATCTCGGAGAAGATCCTTTCCGCCAGGTCCGGCGTGGACGCATACGCCGGCCAGATAGTGGAGGCGGAGATCGATTACGTCATGGCCAATGACGTCACCGCGCCATTGGCCTTTCAGGAGTTCGAGGCACTGGAATGCGAGCCGGTGCGCGAGAAGATAGTGCTGATACCTGACCATTTCGTCCCCAACAAGGACATCGCCTCCGCCGAACAGGCCGCCCAGATGCGGCGGTTCGTGCAGAAGTGGAAGCTGCCCAACTACTACGAGGTGGGCCGCGGGGGCGTATGCCACCAGGTCATGGTGGACGAGGGCTTCGCCGCCCCCGGACGCCTCATCGTGGGCGCCGATTCGCACACCTGCACCTACGGGGGCATCAACGCGTTCTCGACGGGCATCGGGTCCACCGAGGCCGCCGCATGCTTCGCCGAGGGCCGGCTGTGGTTCAAGGTGCCGGAGGCCATCAACGTCCGCCTTACTGGCAGCTTCAAAAAGCAGGTCTCGGGCAAGGACCTGATCTTGAAGATAATAAGCGACATCGGGGTCGACGGAGCGAACTACAAGGCGTTCGAGTTCTCCGGGCCGGGCGTTGCCAGCATACCGGTGCACGATCGCCTCACGGTCAGCAACATGGCCATCGAGGCCGGCGGCAAGGCGGGCATATTCCCGTGCGACGCCGCCACCGAGGCCCACCTGAAAGGGCGGGCGAGGGGCGCGTACACGTCGGTGGCCGCCGACGACGGCGCAACCTACGCACGTACGCTGGAGTACGATCTGGGCGGCCTCGACTACATGGTGGCGTTCCCCCACCTTCCCAGCAATGGCAGGCTGGTGAGCGAGGTCGACGTCGACATCGACCAGGCCTTCCTCGGCTCGTGCACCAACGGCAGGATCGAAGACCTTCGCGTGGCGGCCGCCATTCTGAAGGGCAGGAAGGTCCGAGACGGCGTGCGCATGATCGTCGTGCCTGCCTCCACTGAGGTGTACCAGCAGGCCATGGACGAGGGCCTGCTGTCCACATTCGCCAAGGCCGGGGCGTTCGTGTCCGGGCCCACGTGCGCGGCCTGCCTGGGCGGCCACATGGGCGTGTTGGCCAGGGGCGAGAGATGCGTGTCCAGCACCAACCGCAACTTCATCGGCCGCATGGGCCACCGCGATTCGGAGGTCTATCTCGCCGGACCGGCGGTGGTGGCCGCGAGCGCTGTTGCTGGAAAGATCGTATCGCCGGAGGCGCTGTGATGGAACTTAAGGGAAATGTGTGGTCGTTCGGCGACCACGTGGACACGGACCAGATCATCCCGGCGGAGAGGCTGGTCAGCGACAACAACGATCGACTGGGCGAGTTCATGTTCGAGAAGGTCCGGCCCGAAATGGCCGGCCAGGTCGCCAAGGGCGACATCATCGTGGCCGGCAAGAACTTCGGCTGCGGCTCGTCGAGAGAGCACGCCCCGAGGGCGCTGATGCAGGCCGGCATCACCGCCGTCGTCGCAGAATCGTTCGCCCGGATCTTCTACCGCAACTCGATCAACATCGGTCTGGTGCTGGTCGAGGCGAGGATCGAGGCCGGGGAGGGAGATGTGCTGGTGATCGACGTGGAGAATGGCATCGTCAGGAACGACACCACGGGCAAGGAGTGGACGTTCCCCCAGTATCCACAGTACATACGGGAGCTGATCAGCTCCGGCGGGCTCATGAACCGCATAAAGGAGGCGAAGAGATGTACCGGATCGCGGTAGCCCCGGGGGACGGCATCGGCAAGGAGGTCATCGCCGAGGGCGTGAAGGTCCTTCAGGCCGCGGCCGACGCCGAGAACGTAACGCTGCAGCTGGACTACATGGACCTCGGTTCTGACCGCTACCTCAGCACCGGAGAGCTGCTGACCGATGACGACATCAAGTTCATGCGGGACCGCCAGGCCGTATACTTCGGCGCCATCGGCGATCCCCGCGTTGCGCCCGGCGTGCTGGAGAAGGGCATCCTGATCAAGATGCGCACCACCTTCGATCAGTACGTGAACCTCCGTCCGTCCAAGTCATGGCATCCTTACACCCCGCTCAAGGGGGAGAAGGACTTCGACATCCTGTTCCTGAGGGAGAACACCGAGGACCTGTACATGGGTGCGGGCGGCGTCCTGAACGGAAAAGAAGCGGTGGCCAACATGGCCCTCCAGCGCGGACTGTACGATGTCGACCTTTCATTGTCGTCGAAAGCGTCGTCGGAGCAGGAGTTCGCCTTCGAGATCGGGATGATGTCCCGCAAGGGCATTGAGCGCTTTGCCGACCACTGCTTCGAAACGGCCAAGCGGTTGGGCAAGGAGAAGGTGACAGCGGTCGACAAGGCCAACGTGTGCACCTCCCTGTATGGGCTGTGGAGAAAGGTCTTCAATGAGCGGTCCGCTGACCACGGCATCGATGTCGAGTACATGTACGTCGACGCCATGGCCATGGCGCTGGTGCGCTCGCCCGAGCGCTTCGGCGTGGTCGCATGTCCCAACATGTTCGGCGACATCCTCACCGACCTGGGCGCGGAGATCATGGGCGGATTGGGCGTGGCCGCCTCCGGCAATATCAACCCGGTGGGCGTGTCGATGTTCGAACCGGTTCACGGCTCGGCGCCGGACATTGCCGGGCAGGGAAAGGCCAACCCCATCGCCGCCATACTGGCCGGCAAGCTCATGATGGACCAGTTGGGGCGGCCGGACATCGGCAACATGATCGAGTTCGCGGTCAAGATGGCAATGAAGCAGAAGCTGGTGACGGCCGACATGGGCGGAACGCTCAACACCGTCCAGGCGGGCGACGCTATTGCCAACATCGTCCGCAGCTCCGGCTAAACCCTTTTCCCCCTCTTTTCCATCAATGCTTTATCTTCCATCAGGCCATTCCGTGGGCATGAAGGACCGATGGTCCCTGCTTGCCCTCGCCGTGCTTATAGGGGGGCTAGTCCTCGTCGCCTATGCCCTTATGACGCCGGTAGTGCTGGGGGGAGGTCACCAAGGCGAGATCTCAACTCGCACCGCCTATGAGCTGCTGAACCTCGTCCTCGCCATCCTGGGCACCGCCATGGTCGCGGTGAGCGGGACCCTCTTGATCACTCGGGAAATGTCGTCCGGGGCGCCGTCGCGCCACGTCGACGATGCGCCTGCGGCCGAGACGACGGCCCACATCGCTCCCGCGTCCGAAGAAGCGCGACTGCCGCCGGTCGCCGCCGAGGCGCCCGATGACCACCGCCTCATCCTTCGCCTGCTCAACGGCGACGAGAGGGAGGTCTTCCGCTCGCTGGTCGATGCCGGGGGCGAGCAGCTGCAGAGGGACATCGTGGCCGG
>DAGU01000073.1:36231-36854 GCA_002498285.1 Methanomassiliicoccus sp. UBA386
ACCAAGATGTCCGACGCCAAGGTGTCTCGCGTCCTCGATCGGCTGGAGGAGAAGGGCCTGGTGGCGCGCGAGAGACGTGGCATGGGAAACATGGTCCGCATCGCCGTCGACCGGGCCAGTTAAGTGCTTTTGCACCTTTTGCAGCCTTTGCTGACGCAAATGGGAAGTGCTTTTTCACTCACTAGGCCTCATGCCCGGATGAGCCGGGAGGAATGGAAATGCAAGCAAGCAAGATATTGATGATCGGCGCGGCGGGCCTCGTCGCCGCCCTCCTCTTCGCAGGAGCGGTGGTGGCAGCCGGGCCGAACGGGATGGGCGATAACGCCACGGGCGATCGCGACCAGCTGCAGGACGGGAGCTGCGACGGCACAGGATGTCAGGACCGAGCATGTGATGGCGACCACGCGCAGCTGCGGGAACGCGACTGCGAGCGGACCTGCACCGGCGCCGGCGACATGCTCAGGGAGCGCAACTGCGTCCAGGACCGCGCATCGGGCGAGGGCGACCAGCTCCGCCTGAGGGACGGGTCCTGCGCCAACTAAGATCCTTCCAGGGGCCTCCGGCCCCGGACCTTTTTTTTCACACGGCATCGACCGGCGCTCGTTGGGAGCGCCCTTCACTCC
>DAGU01000039.1:0-3005 GCA_002498285.1 Methanomassiliicoccus sp. UBA386
GAAGGAAGGAAGATCGAGACCAAGGCCCTCTACTCCAACATGTGGGTCGAGATCGACGTTCAACCCATCCCGAACGGCATAACGGTTCACTGGAGGGATGTGACCGCTAAGCGCAACGCGGTGATTGCCCTGGAGAAGAGCGAGGCAAAGTACCGGGGGCTGTTCGAGAACATGCATGAATCGGTTTCCGTGTTCCGCTACGTTCTCGACGAGCGCGGCGAGATCGTCGACTGGGAATGGATCGATGCCAATGCGGAGATCGAGATGGCCCTTGGCCGGCGCAAATGCGGGCTCATCGGCATGAGGGTGAGCCAGCTGTATGGGGAGGGAAACATCCCCGACGCCCTGATGTCTGCGGTGCGGGAGATCCGGAGGACCGGCAGCCCGGTATCGATCGAGAGCTACTACGACCCGTTGATGGACGGATACTTTCATGTTGCCCTCCTTCCGTTGAGCCAAGATTCCTTCCACGCCATGTCCCTGGACATCACGGGGCTCAAGAACGCCCAGACGCGGGCGGAGGAGGACCGCGCCCGCCTTCAGGCCATCCTCGACAACACGCCGGTGGCGGTCGGCATCACGGACTCCATCGGCGGCATGGTAATGGACAATGGTGTCATCGAAAAGATCTTTTGCGGCGGAACGACGCTCCGATGCGTGCTCGACTACTCGAACTACAAGGCATGGTGGCCCGAGAGCGGCGAGAAGGTCCTGCCGGAACACTGGCCGGCGGCCCGGGCGTTAAAGGGCGAGACGTCCACCGAGGCCTTGGAGATCGAGAAGTTCGACGGCACCAGGGGCGCCCTGATGGTCTCGGCGTCCCCCATACTCGACAAGGGCGGAAATGTCACCGGGACCATTTGGACAGCCCAGGACATCTCCGAGATGAAGAGGGCGGAAGAGGAGCTCAAGCGCTCCAACGCCGATCTCCAACAGTTCGCATACGTGGCCTCTCATGACCTTCAGGAGCCGCTGCGGGCGGTCATGGGGCAGCTGGGGCTACTGATGAAGCGGCATGGCGATCGCCTCGACCCGGATGTGGTAGGCTACGTCAACACCGCCATCGAGGGCGCGAAGAGAATGCGGATGCTCATCGATGACCTTCTGACCTACTCGCGCATCGAATCCGATCAGAGCTCTAGGACAATGGTCGACCTTAACGAGGTGGCCTCGAATGCAGTGAACGGCCTGCAGATGGCGATCGAGGAGGCCGGGGCATGCGTGGAGATCGAGGCGCTTCCCACCGTGCATGCTGACGGCGCGCAGATGCTGCAGGTCTTCCAGAACCTCATCGGCAACGCCATCAAGTTCCGCGGTCCGGCGCCGCCGCATATATTAATATCCGCCCGCTCCCGGCGCGGGGAGTGGATCATCAGCGTAAAGGACAACGGCATCGGGATAGATCCGAAGCACCAGGACTACCTGTTCAACATGTTCCATCGCCTTCATGCCAGGGATGAGTACGAGGGCACGGGCATCGGCCTGGCGCTGGTCAAGAAGATCGTCGAGCGCCACGGCGGCCACATATGGTTCGATGGCGAACCGGGGAAGGGAACGACGTTCTACTTCACCCTTCGGGGGACGGCGTGATGAGGATGTACAGCATCGTCCTGATCGAGGATAGCGAAGGAGACGCCCGACTGGTGGACGAGATGCTGAAAGAGACGGGGCTGGAGCACGGGCTCTTTTGGTTCGGGGACGGAGCGGGCGCCGAGAGCTTCTTCTCCGAGGGCGGGCGCGCGGATCTCATCCTGGTCGACCTCCACCTGCCCGGAACGAACGCATATGAGCTCATCCGCTCCCTCAGGCGGCAGGGCGAAAGCGCCGAAACGACCATCGTCGCCTATACCGGTTCGTCCTGCCCGGGGGACATCGCCAGGGCGATGGAGGAGGGAGTGGCGTGCTATCTCGTCAAGCCGATGGGGCTGGAGGAGATGGAGGAGACGAGCATGGTCCTGCGAGAGATGCTGCTCGGCAAGGAGAAGAGCGGCTGAGCGGGGCATCGAGCGACGACCGCTCCTCAAGCCAAGGCGCTGGGCGCCGGGGCCGATCGGATGAGCATCCCGTGAGACGATCGGCATGGACGGTACATGCATGTGAGCGTATCCGGCCCTGACGGTGCAGGGCGAATTGCGCGGCGATAAAGGACGTCAGGCTCGAGGAACGACCGCGGAAGCGGCGTTTTGGGAGCGAGGCAGAGAAACGCTAACATAAACGTGTTCGATTGCGTACATGTCAATGCAGCATAATGCGGCGAAGAACCGTTCGAAAAAAGATAGCACGCAAGAGGCCTCGCCCTTCGAGGGGGAGCGCATAGCCAAGGTGCTGGCCCGGGCCGGGGTGTGCTCCCGCCGCGATGCGGAAAGGATGATCGCCGAAGGCCGCGTGGCCGTGGACGGCTCGGTGCTGACCTCTCCGGCCGTCAACGTCACGCGAAGGAACGCCATCACCGTCGACGGGAGGCCGATCGCCCCTGCCGACGAGACGCGCGTATGGCGCTACCACAAGGCTCCCGGCACCATTACGGCCGCCCGGGACCCGAAGGGCCGGCCGACGGTGTTCGAGCATCTGCCCAAAGATATGCCGCGCGTCGTGAGCGTGGGGCGCCTGGACTTCAATACCGAAGGTCTGTTGCTGCTCACCAACGACGGCGAACTGGCCCGCCATCTCGAACTGCCGAAGAACGCCTGGACGCGGCGGTACCGGGTGAAGGTGAACGGACGCCTCGACCGAAGGAGGCTGGCCTCGGTGGCCGGCGGCGTTACGATCGATGGCGTTCGATACGGACCGGTCAGGATCGAGGTCGAGAGCGATGAGGGCGAGAACCATTGGTTGTCCGTGGCGATCAGCGAGGGCAAGAACCGCGAGGTGCGCAACATAATGGCGCATCTGGGCCTGAAGGTCGCGCGCCTCGTCCGCGTCGAATACGGGCCGTTCTCACTGGGCCCGCTGCCGCGCGGGGCCGTCGAGGAGGTGCCGCAGCGCTTCCTTCGAAAATCGCTGGG
>DAGU01000039.1:3226-3890 GCA_002498285.1 Methanomassiliicoccus sp. UBA386
CGCCGGCAGGGCAGCCCCGTTACAGGCCGAGCATGGGCTTGGCCTGCTCCAGGCTCAAGACCACCCTGTTCTGCACCCTGTGGGCGCTGAGCCAGGCCATCATATCTGGCTCCTGCGTCATCTTGATGAAGGACTCCATGTTGGGCACGTCATAGATGTTGAAGATCTCATGGGCCGATATGTCGTTCCAGGAGCCTATCAGCTTGACGCCATGCTTGGCAAGGATTCCATTCATCTCCTTCAATAGCTTCACGGTCATGTTCCTGCTTTGCTCATTGAACAGCATGCAGCTATCCGGACTGTGCCTGCTTATCTGCAGTATGTACATCTTCTCCTCCCGAGCCTCAGGGGCGGTGAAATGGGTCGCCACTTGACGCTCAAATATCACACTCCAGCCGTAGGATGAAAAAGCTAACTGCTCATCGCGGAGGCATTGAAGATGAGGAAAAGGCTGTCGCCCTGCGGCATTGCTGCAAATGGTGCTCGCACCGCTCAAGGAGCAACAAAGTAGCATGGCATATATCCGACCGGCTCGGCGCCGGTCCGGTCAAATTTCGCGATGAACCGGCCTGGTGGCAAGCGCAGCGGAATGGTCTAAGAGACTTCATCGACCATGCGTCTTTTAAGGGTGGAAATGAGCAACGAACCGGGAGTGGGGACCGCC
>DAGU01000099.1:0-154 GCA_002498285.1 Methanomassiliicoccus sp. UBA386
GGAAAGGGTCGGATCGGCGGAGAGGCTGGCCGTCCATCTGCCGTTCAGCGTGTATCTCGGATGGATCGCCGTCGCCACCGTCGCCAACATCTCGGCCGCGCTCGTCTCGATCGGCTGGGACGGCCTCGGGATCGATCCGGAGATATGGGCGATC
>DAGU01000099.1:515-1492 GCA_002498285.1 Methanomassiliicoccus sp. UBA386
GAATGGTGCGAAGGGGGGGATTTGAACCCCCGAGTCCTCGCGGACACAGGATTAGCAATCCTGCGCCTTGCCAGGCTGGGCTACCTCCGCTCGGGCCACAAGATGGTGAGAACATTCTTAAATGTTTTCTTGCCCGCCCATCATGCTGGCAATGAAGGCGGGCGGTAGGGCGCTCCGGGCCAACGCCTCTGCTGGTGGCCCTTGCGCCCTGAGAGGTCGGCCCCCAGGGCCGAAGGGATTTCAGGAGTTGTCCAGGACGGCGAAGGCCACGTTTCCGGAGATCTTCTGTATCCTCACCTTGACCTGGGCGCCCTTGGCGGCGCCAGGAACGTAGATGATGTACTTGTCCAACTTGGCGACTCCGTCGCCCTTGCGGCCGACGTCCTCCACCATGACCTCGTAGACCCCACCCTCCTTGAGCCCTTCCTTCTCGTCGGGACGGACGGCGCGGCGGACCCTTACCGGGCGGTGCGCGCCACAGGCCTCGCACTCCAGGACCAGGGTGCGGCCCTCCTTGTTGATGTGGGTGTCAGGCCTTCCGCACTCCGAGCACAGCACGAACGTCTCGGTATAGTTGGTGATGCGGTCATTGAGCTGCGCGGTAGAGATCTTGGCCTTGAGGACGAGTCTCTGCCCCTCGATCTGCCCGGGCGTGCCCAGCTCCCTCAGGAGATAATGAAGCAGGTGGTCCGGCTCCCGACGCAAAGCGTCGATGATGGCCCCGAAGTTGCGTACCACAGTGATCTTTCCCTCCTGGAGCACATCGGGCTCGGGGACGGTGAACCTCTCGTGCTTCTCAATTGTCTCGGGAAGCTTCTCCTTTGCCCTTCCCAGCAGTGATAAGTAATCGTCATCGGCCATGGTTATCGACCTCTCAAGCTACTCCGTTGATATAAAGGTTCCTGGTTTCGTGGAAACGCTGGCCAGCTCGATCGTACGCGAACGGCGGGGAAAGGGAAGAGGTTTGCTCAGAGCTC
>DAGU01000099.1:1836-3197 GCA_002498285.1 Methanomassiliicoccus sp. UBA386
AGCCGGTGGGCGATCGAGCCCTCCTTCACCAGCACCTTCTGCGAACCCAGCCTCATGGTGCCGCCCTTGGTCAGGACGCCCTTTTGCTCCGGCAGTATATCGATCACCGGGGTGTCGCACTCCGGCTTGAACTCGGTGCTGTGTGCGTCCGGCAGTCCAAGCATGTTGCGAGCTATCTCAATGGTGGCTATCTGGAACCCGAGGCATACGCCCAGGAATGGAATGCCCTTCTCCCTGGCAAATTGGGCCGTGGCTATCTTTCCCTCGGTGCCGCGCGAGCCAAAGCCGCCGGGGATCAGGATGCCGTCGCAGCAAGCCAGCTCCCTGGAGATCCCGTTCTTCTCCACCAGCTCGGAGTCGAAGAAGCGGATCTCCACCTTCGCCTTGAGCTCCGCCCCCGCGTGGTGGAACGCCTCGATATGGGACAGGTAGGCATCCGCTAGCTCCGTGTACTTGCCAACCAGGGCGATGCGGACCGTTTCCGAGGAATACAGTATGCGGTCGAGGAACTCCCGCCAATCCTTCAGGTCCTTCTCCATAGTGCCGAAACCCAGCCGCCTGAGGATGTAGTCGGTGAGCCCCTGCTCCTCCAGAATGATCGGCACCTCGTAGATCGATTTGGCATCGGGGGTGGAAACGACGGCCTCTAGCGACACATCGCAGAACAGAGAGATCTTCTTCCTGATCGAATATTCCAGCGGTGCGGCCGACCTTGCCACGATGATGTCGGGCTGAATGCCGATGGCTCGCAGCTCCTTCACCGAGTGCTGCGTGGGTTTGGTCTTCGGTTCTCCGACCGCGCCCATGATCGGCACTAGGGTGGTGTGCACGAACAGGCAGTTCTGACCCCGGCCCATCTCGCTGTTCATCTGTCGAACCGCCTCGAGGAAGGGCATGGCCTCGATGTCGCCCACCGTTCCGCCGAGTTCGACGATGCACACGTCGGCACCGGAGGCCTCGGCGACGGCCTTGATCCTGCGCTTGATCTCGTTCGTGATGTGTGGGATGATCTGAACGGTCTTTCCCAGATACTCCCCGGCCCGCTCCTTCTCTATGACGGTGCGATAAACCTTGCCGGTGGTAATGTTATGGTCCTTCCCCAGGTTGATGTCCAGATACCTCTCGTAATTGCCAAGGTCGAGATCGGCCTCCGCCCCGTCTTCCAGCACGAACACCTCGCCATGCTCGAAGGGGTTCATGGTGCCAGCGTCGATGTTCAGATATGGATCTATCTTCACGGCAGTGACCTTTAGGCCGCGGGACTTCAGCAGGCGGCCGATGGATGATGCGGTGATGCCCTTGCCAAGGCCAGAAATGACTCCACCAGTGACGAAAATGTATTTCATCGTCTCCATGGGAGC
>DAGU01000099.1:3519-5725 GCA_002498285.1 Methanomassiliicoccus sp. UBA386
GTAAAAAACTGACAATGACGCTCGATGCATTTTGGTGCTTATAGTCCTACCAGGAATCGGTCAGGAAGACAACGATTGCCTTTCCTTGCATTTACGTATATTACGTAGGAGGTGATCCATCTGCAGGTTCCCCTACAGATACCTTGTTACGACTTAACCCTCCTTGCTGAATCTCAGTTCGAAGACCCCAATGAGAGATATCCTTACTGAAACCCAACTCGGGTGGTTTGACGGGCGGTGTGTGCAAGGAGCAGGGGCATATTCACCGCCTGATGTTGACAGGCGATTACTACGGAATCCAGCTTCATGTGGGCGAGTTACAGCCCACAATCCGAACTATGGACGGGTTTCAGGATTGTCGCCACCTTTCGGTGTGGAAGCCCATTGTCCCGTCCTTTGTAGCGCGCGTGTTGCCCAGGAGATTCGGGGCATACGGACCTACCGTTGACCTCACCTTCCTCTGGCTTAGCGCCAGCGGTCCCTTTAATGTGCGCCTCCTCCGGAGAAGAGACTAGCAATTAAAGGTGAGGGTCTCGTTCGTTATCTCACTTAAGAGAACGCCTTACGGTACGAACTGACGACGGCCATGCACCACCTCTCGGAAAATCAGGTAAAGTCATCAACTTGACCTTCATATATCCGTCGCTCCTGGTGAGTTTTTCGGCGTTGAATCCAATTGAACCGCACGCTCCTCCCGTTGCGGTGCTCCCCCGCCAATTCCTTTAAGTTTCATCCTTGCGGACATACTCCCCAAGCAGCAGGCTTAACAACTTCTCTCCGGCACTGGGCGCCCACAAAGGACCCCCAACACCAAGCCCGCAGCGTTTACACCCTGGACTACCGGGGTATCTAATCCCGTTTGCGCCCCAGGGCTTCGTCCCTCACCGTCGGATCCGTTCTAGTCAGACGCCTTCGCCACCGGTGGTCCTTCCAGGATTACAGGATTTTACCCCTACCCCAGAAGTACCTCTGACCTCTCCCGGTCCCAAGTCTTCCAGTCTCCTCGGAAGTCGGACAGTTAAGCTGCCCGATTTACCCAAGGATTTAAAAGACCGGCTACGGACGTTTTAGGCTCAATAATATCGACCACCACTTGGGGCGCGGGTATTACCGCGGCGGCTGGCACCCGTCTTACCCGCCCCTTACTCCTCCTGTTTTTTAGACAGGAGAACAGCCAACACAAAGTGCTGGCACTTGGAATCCCCTCGTCGGGGTTGCCCCCATTGCGAAGTTTTCGCGACTGCTGCGCCCCGTAGGGCCTGGACTCATGTCTCAGAGTCCATCTCTGGGCTCCCTCTCTCAAGGCCCATACCCGTCACGGGCTAGTGGGTCCATTACACCCACTACAGCCTGATAGGCCGCAGACCAATCCTAAGGCACCGGAGTTTTCGGCCTTCAAGCATTCCAGCATAGAAGACCTATGGGGTATTATCCTCAGTTTCCCGAGATTATCCCCCACCTTAGGGCATGTTATCCACGTGTTACTGAGCGGTTCGCCGAGACCAGATGTCTCTCGACTCGCATGTCTTAATCGTATTCCAATAGCGGTGGCCGCCGGCAGGATCAACCGGAATCAATTCCGTTGGCAACCGTAATTGCCAAAAGGACTACACACTTTATTGAATCGGCAGGATCTATAAGTTTCACCAGCGATACCACGCTGATATTATTGGGATGGTATCATTGCATCGAGCGTCAGAACCAAGAGGGCACGCCTGATTGGCGGAGATCTTAGTTCTCCATGTCTTTTTCCGAAGCTTTGGATTCAGTCACATCATAGCCGGCCTCTCGACCGTCGCTCTGGACCGTTTCGCAGCATCGGTTGCTTTGTTTCGCAGCTTACCCAGAGATGCGTGGGAAGTATATAATACTTCGCATCAAGGGCTGCGTGTTCTTCGCGGGAGATCATGTTTCTTGGTCTCCCGGTAAGCTTTCCCACCTATGCAAGACAGGTATATAAAGCTTCCGAACAGGCAAAAGCCGCGTTCCAGAAGGATGTGTTCTTGTTGTTGTGCCACATCCTTGCAACTCCCACGAAAACACATCTTGTATATATACATTGTTATGAGTCTCTACCTCCTCGCTATTCTTCGACAGGGGGTCCTTGATCCCAAAAAGCGCCGTCACGGACATGAGCAGATATAGATAGATTATATTAGAGGGCGGCGGAACGGTCCTAATGCACGAAAAAGAGGTGGAGGAGCGC
>DAGU01000099.1:5958-6341 GCA_002498285.1 Methanomassiliicoccus sp. UBA386
GGGGCCGGCATAGGCGCCGGGTAGGCCAGCGCCGGGAAGAACTGCATTATGTCGGCCGCCATCTGGGTGGCCAGATGGCCCTTTCCGAACAGCACCTCGGAGATCTCCAGAGCCTTCCGCCGGGTCAGGGCCTCGTCCATGTACCCGATGGCATGGATGTACTCATGCAGCAATATGTGGAAGCAGTACGGCTTGTACAACTTCGGGGACTGCTCCAGAATCCTTTGCATGGGGCCCTTGTTCATCACGATGACGTTGGTCGCCACTGGGTACAGGCCGCCGATCCATCTCTCTGGGCTGCCGCCCAGTTCGGCAAGGCCGAGCATTAGTCCGCCGCGGGACGTTCCCAACCGAGCCCTCACGGCATCCTTCACTATTTCGAA
>DAGU01000099.1:6481-7248 GCA_002498285.1 Methanomassiliicoccus sp. UBA386
ATGTCCGCCAGGTCCTTGGCCTTCTCCAGCCTTCCCCCGTAGAAAGAGACGTTTTCTCCTTTCACACTCTTTTCCACATCCATAGGATTAATAATACTTTCTCTAGACCCTTCGGCATGGTTATTAACCTTGAGCTGCATGATTCGCCCGATGCGGCCTCACCCAGTCCTGACGATGGCCCTTTTCTACATAGTCGTGCAGGCCGGGGCCGTTCTCCTGGCACCATTGTTCCTACCGCAGATGGAGGGGTTTCCGGACCCTAACGATCCGATCAATCCTCTCATCTACATTGCCATGGTGCTGGTCATGACGGGCATCATGCTCGTCCTCATCAGGTTCGGCAGGCGGAGGATCCTGCAGACCATCTTCTACATCGCCATCTTCGTCACCCTGCTCTATGTGTTCACCCCCCTGCTGCTGGAGGCGGAGCTTTCGCTGTCCCCCGAGTCCACCGGCTGGCCATCGCTGATCGGGGCTATCGCCATCGCTATCGTGCTCATCGTGGCATTGACAAAGAGCGGCGAATGGTATGTCATAAACGCTGTCGGGCTGATCCTGGCCGTGGGCATAACGGCCATTCTCGGTATGGCCCTGGGCATACTTCCAGTTATGATCCTGCTGATCATCATGGCCGTGTACGACGCCATCGCCGTGTACAAGACGAAGCACATGGTGGCCCTGGCCGAAGGGGTGGCGCCCATGCGCCTGCCGATGATGTTCGTGGTGCCGAATCGCAAGGGATTCTCCATGGACCATCTGGAAGAGGA
>DAGU01000099.1:7424-7985 GCA_002498285.1 Methanomassiliicoccus sp. UBA386
GTGATCCCGGGAATTCTGACCGTATCAGCGTCGATCTATCTACCGGCGGTAGACTCGTTCATCCTAACGGCCAACCTATGGGTGGCGCTGGGCACCATCGCCGGAGGCCTCCTCGGCTACCTCCTCCTGCTGAGGTACGTCATGAGGGGCAAGCCCCAGGCAGGCCTGCCATTCCTCAACAGCGGAGCCATCCTCGGATATCTCGTCACCTACCTGATCGTGTACCAGGACATCGGGCTGAGCGCGATAGGGCTGTGAGAAGGATAGACGCTCCCACGGACTGTTCGCTGAATCTGAGGCCGGCGTCGCTCACGACGGAGCCTGAAGAGAATCATGCGGCCCTTGCATCCTGTCCCGACGCGATCGACCGGCGCCTTCCTCGAACGAGGACGCAGCGGAACTCGGCAACCCGCCTGGTCTTCGCCAGCTCGGCGCCGGGGGCTCATTTGTTTGAGCTTGCACGTCACGAGCGTCCGTTTTCTTGATGATACACCAGATAAAACATGTTGCGGGAAATCACCGAAAGTACTATTTTCCCACTATCGTCCCACATCTCGATCG
>DAGU01000099.1:8162-9645 GCA_002498285.1 Methanomassiliicoccus sp. UBA386
CATGAGATTCCTGGTGCTTTCCGATGTGCACAGCAGCAACCGCACCATAGCCTGGGCCAACCGCCTGGCGAGGGAGCATGGGGCGGACGCCTTCATCATCCTGGGCGACATCGTCAACTTCAGCCCGGCGGACTGGGCGGAGGAGTTCCTCAAATCCCTGGACCTGCCTGCGTACGCCGTCCCGGGCAACTGCGATCCGCCGGCCGTGGTCGGATACATCGAGCGGGCCGCCACCTCGCTGCACCAGAGGAAGGCGGAGGTGGGAGGCAAGACCTTCATTGGACTGGGCGGCTCCAACCCCACCATATTCGACACTCCCTTCGAGCTGGAAGAGGAGGCCATAGCGGAGAAGCTGGGGCCTCTCATGGAGGAGGGCGCCGTCATGGTGCTACACTGCCCACCATATGGTATCCTAGACAAGGTGAGGGGCGGCAAGAGCGTGGGCAGCACGGCCATTCTGGACCTGGTCAAGAGGTACCGGCCCCGGGTGGTGCTGTCGGGGCACATACATGAGGACCGCGGGGTTCTGGAGAACAACGGGACCCTGTTCATGAACCCAGGGGCCGCCAAGGACGGCTTCTCGGCCCTGCTGGACATCGGGGACGAGATCAGGGGCGTCCTCTTGGACCAGGTCATCGGATGAGATCTGCCCTGCCCGGCATCAGAACGAAGCAAACCTTTTATACTGCCGTCAAATTAGTGGCTGAGGATTAGTATGGCACTATGGCACGGAAAGTCCAAGCGGAAGCCCACCGGCGGACGCCTGGTCCAGAGCAGAAAGAAGCGGCGTTTCGAGGTCGGGCGCGAGCCCTTGTTCACCAACTTGGGCCCTGAGAGCCTGAGGAAATACCGCACCATGGGTGGTAACTCGAAGAACAGGATGCTCAGCGCTGCCTATGCCAACGTCGTGGACCCTGCGACCAACAAGGTCACCAGGGTCAGGATCGTAAAGGTTATGCAGAACCCGGCGGACCCCAACTACGTTCAGAGGAACATCATGACCAGGGGCGCCACCATCCAGACGGATGCGGGGATGGCTCGGATCACCTCCCGCCCCGGACAGGACGGAACCATCAACGCCGTTCTCATCGCCGAGTGAGCCTGAGGCCGCTCGGCATAACCGCTTCCACAATCCCTTCCTCATTTCTTCTTCATGACTCATGCCCGAGCGACGGCGCCGTCCATTCACCAGGGCCGATGGAATCATTTAATAGCTCCACCATGTTCTTCCTGGCATGGCTAAGGAGTTCGACGCGGACAAGGCATGGGTGCTATGGCCAGAATATTTTGACGCGCACCGCACCCGGGACCAGGGCCGACGCGTCAAGAAGGGCCTGGCAGTTCAAGAGCCTCAGATGGTCGACATCGTCAAGGCCGTTGAGAGACTAGGCCTGGGATGGAAACTGGAGGAGGAGAAGAGCTATCCCGGCGCATGGTGGAACAAGCAAGGACTCCTTCTGGTGGAGAACAACATGCCCAAGTC
>DAGU01000099.1:9848-10335 GCA_002498285.1 Methanomassiliicoccus sp. UBA386
TGGTGAAAAGAAGTTCGCGGCCGCCCGGCGCAGGGCGGCGTTCGATAAAAACTGCCTCATGGGCTCAGCGGTCCTGGGAGGTCTCCACCTCTTCCACCAAGCGCTTTCCCGTGGACACGCTGTCGACGGAATGGATGACCGCTCCGGCCTCGCTGATGCTGTTCTCCACATCCTCGAAAATAATGGCGTTGCCCTCAACAGTTATCTTCACGGTCTCGGTGTCCTGGTCCACTTCTATTATCGTGATGTTCACGCCGGACACGCCTTCCAGCACACTAAGGTGCTGAGACAGCTCAACTATGCCCGGATGATGTGGTTTCAGGACGTCAAGGACTATTCTTTTTATGTCTGACACAGACCTTCACTTATCCTTGCGCTTCCAATGGTTTGCACATATAAAATAATGAGCGTTTTTTGCTGTAGCACCACTTGCCCAGCAGTTCGAAACCGCATTGATTGCCGGCCAAAAGGTTAATCCGTCCTTCTC
>DAGU01000099.1:10535-11137 GCA_002498285.1 Methanomassiliicoccus sp. UBA386
ATGGAGAACGCCGGAGAGGCGGCCGCTGACGTCATCATCAGGGAGAAGGGCACCGGGAAGAGGATCGCGGTGGCCTGTGGTGTAGGGAACAATGCCGGGGACGGCTTCGTGGCGGCCCGCAACCTGATGCGCGATAATCAAGTGACAGTGGTGCTTGCCAGCCCTCCAGCCGAGATCCGTACCGAAGCTGCCCGCCGTGCATACGAACGCGTCAAGCACATCGCCTCGTCCTCGGTAGGGGTCGATTACAGCAAATATGACATCGTGGTCGACGCCCTGCTTGGAACCGGCACACTGAAGGACGTCCGTGAGCCATACCGCACCATCATCGGCCGGATCAACGGCTCCGGCACATTTGTGGCGTCGATCGATGTCCCTTCCGGCCTGGGCACCGACATATCGGTCCGTCCCGACATGACCGTCACGTTCACGGACGTAAAGCAGGGCATGACGCCAGAGAACTCGGGGAAGATCATAGTGCAGGACATCGGCATCCCGCCAGAGGCCAGCCTCTACGTCGGTCCGGGAGAGTTCGTCTACTATCCCACACGGGGCCAGGAGTCCCACAAGGGAGAGAACGGCAAGGTGCTCATCATCGGCGG
>DAGU01000099.1:11394-21045 GCA_002498285.1 Methanomassiliicoccus sp. UBA386
GGCGATTTTCTCACGGATGAGGACGTTGAGCACTGCATACACCTCGCCAGCAAGTCGGACGCGGTGTTGATCGGCCCCGGCCTGGGGACCGACCCCCGCACTATGGAGGCGGTGCGCAGCTTCGTGAGCAGGTGCGACCGCCCCGTGGTCCTTGACGCGGACGCCATCACCGCCGTGGGAGCCGACGTTTCGGTGCTGAAGGGTAAGAAAGGGGTCATCACGCCCCATGCCGCAGAGTTCGAGGTGCTGACCGGCGCGCCCCTGCCCCGTGACCACGTGGAGCAGGAGAAGGCGGTCAAGGAAGCGGCCGCCAGACTAGGATTCACCATCCTGGCCAAGAGGCGCATCGACATCATCTCGGATGGCGTCGTCACCAAGCTGAACAGAACGGGCAACGCGGGGATGTCGGTGGCTGGCACCGGCGATGTCCTGGCCGGAGAGGTCGTCGCGCTTCTGTCGAAGCATGTCTCGCCCTTCAACGCTGCCCGCATAGCAGCGTTCCTCAATGGGACGGCCGGGGACCTGGCGTTCCAGCGCCTCGGATATTCGATCATGGCCACCGATGTGATCGAGCATATTCCAGAGGTATTGCGCCGCTCACTCCGTAAATTGAGCTAAGAACCGGTTTATACCGTGACATCCATCTCCCGCGGATGAGATGGGGGCTCATTTCCGACATCCATTCCAATGCTCCGGCATTGCAGGCGGTGTTGGAGGACCTTGGACAGGTAGACGTAGAGCGGGTGCTCTGCGCCGGGGATGTGGTGGGCTACTACCCCTTTCCCAATGAGACCGTCGACATGATGGCAAGAGCCCGCGTCATCAGCATCCAGGGCAATCACGACCGGGCTGTGCTGAACATCGACCCCTCTATGATGAACCCGTATGCCGCCGATGCCGTGTTATGGACGGCCAGCGTCCTTAGTGACAGCAGCAGGCGGTTCCTGCGCTCGATGCCGCCGAACACAACCGTTCGCTCCGACCGGCGTGCCATGAGCATATATCATGGCTCTCCGAGCGACCCCATCGAGTATGTCTACGAGGAGGACGCCACCGGGGGCCTTCTGCGCATGGCGAGATGCTCCGTGCTGGTGCTCGGACATACACACATCCCATATGCGAAATGGTTCCCCGAAGGCCTCATCGTGAACCCCGGTTCGGTTGGCCAGCCCAGGGATGGCGATCCCCGGGCCAGTTACTCCATCATAGACACCGACGAGGGGACGGTGGTTAACCATCGAGTAGAGTATGACATGGAGGCGGTGGAACGCCGTTTCGAGCGAACGAACCTTCACCGCTGGCTTCTGGAGCGCCTCAGAATGGGTGTTTGAGGGAAAATATAAACCCTCGGCCCTGTTCAGTTAAGTCATGAGCGTTCCCTGCCCCATCCCCGACCATATGGCCCTGGAGATAGAGGATGCCAGGGCGGTGTGCGTGGGAGACCTGCACATAGGGCTGGAGTCGGAGCTGCGCTCCAAGGGGGTGCATGTACCGTCGCAGACGCATCGTATGGAGAGGGAGCTCCTGCGCCTGAGTCCAGGACGGGAGCGCATCATCCTGCTGGGCGATCTGAAGAACAAGGTGCCCGGCAGCTCCCGGCAGGAGTATGCCGAGATCCCGCGGTTCATCAAGGTGATGCAGCGCCACTATGGAACGGTGGACCTTGTGAGGGGGAACCATGACACCGGCATCGAGGAGTTTTTGCCCGAAGGAGTGAACGTCCATCCCGCCAGCGGCTTCTCCCTGGGAGAGGTAGGCTTCGTCCACGGCCATACCTGGCCTTCCCCCGAGGTGATGTCCCGCCGCTACCTGGTCATTGCGCACAACCATCCCACCGTGGCGCTGGAGGACTCGCTTGGCAACATCAGCAAGGAGCCCTGCTGGGTTCGTTTTCCTGTGCGCAGGGATGCGGGCAAACGCTACGTGGAGGTTCCGGATGAGGTCATAATGGTCCCCGCCTTCAACCGCAGCCTGGGCGGCTCACCAGTGAACATCGCCGGAGGGAGGCTGCTAGGTCCCATGTTCTCCGACGGCCTGCTCGACCATAAAGAAGGGAGGGTGTACCTGACCGACGGCATCTATCTCGGCACGATCGGCGACCTCATGATACGCAGCACCGCCAGGATAAGGACGCTCCCCCACCGCGGCCGGACCGATCACTGATCTCCCTTACCGGAGCCTCAGGATGGTCCTCAGCCCCTCTGGCGCCGTCCGCCGAAGGTCGCTGAGATAGTGCTGCTTATCCCTCAACTCGCACCCGCTGCCCTGGACGAGGCGGTGCGGCGCTCGATGGTCGGCCATTCATCAGCATATGGCCCGACGTGAAGCGCATGCGCCGAGAGGCTTTCCTCGAAGCGTTCGAATCCTGTCCAATGCCGGTAGCTGCTTCTTCTTCCGCACCACTTCGATCACCTTTTCCACCAGCCCTGCGCTGACCGGGTCGGGCCGCATGATCATGAAGGTCCATCTCCAGTCCTTTCCGCTCGAATCGAGGGCGGCCGGGCCGTCGACCCACCACGGCCTCCCGACAGAGGGACGCCGTAGTCCGGCCCGCCGCCCTTTCTTGATGATGGCCTGGGCGCGTAGGAAAGGGCGAACAGCGCCTCCACTGCTTGCTGGCACCCTGCCGAGGTTCGAGGATCGCCGGAGCCATCGATCATGAAAAAGTCCATCGCCGGAACCTTTCAGGGCTGGTTCTGAAGACACGCCATACAGAGATCCGAGCTGCCTTCGCAGGTCGAGCTTTGGCAGGTCCTCATCGTCGCTGCAGAGATCTTAGCGTGGGGTCGGGCGCCATCGCTGGGAGAATGAAAAATGTGAAAAAGAAAAGGGTTGTGAAAGGGGTTTAGAAGTTCCTGATCTCCTGGTACACAGACCCATCGGCGTTCCTGACCACCGCCCTGATGGGCATCTTGCCCGGCAGGGTGTGGGTGGCGCAGGAGTTGCAGGGGTCGTAGGCACGGAACGCCATCTCCACCTGGTTGAGGATACCGGGGGAGATCTGCCAGTTCTTGATGAGAGCCTTGGCAGCCTTGTTGATGGACATGTTGATAGGTCCATTGTTGTTGGTGGTGCCCACGATCATGTTGACGTCCTGCACGATGCCGTTCTCGTCCGCCACGTAGTGGTGGTAGAGAGTGCCGCGAGGCGCTTCCAGAACACCGACACCTTCTCCCGGGACCCCGGGCTTGTTCTTAATGTCCTTGCTGGTGACCAGGGGGTCCTGAGCGCACTCCAGCAGCAGCTCGGCAGCGTGCATGAGCTCTATGACCCTTGCCCAGTGGTACACCAGGGTGTGGTGTATGGGGCCTTCCACGCCAAGGTCCTTGAAGAACCCGGTGATCCTCTCGTACTGCTCCTGAGCAAGAGGAGTGGTGAAGCCGCTGGACGCGTTGAGGCGGGCCAGGGGCGCCGCGCGGTACATGCCGCTTCCGGGCCCATCGGTGAATCCTTTCCAGCCAACCTTCTTCAGGAAGGGGAACTTCTCATAGGACCAGGGCTCGGTGTGCTCGCCGAGGTGCTCCAGGTAGTCGTCCGGCTTGAACTTGAGGAACTCCTTGCCCGACGGGTCAACGACCCTGATGTCGCCGTCGTAGAAGTTGACCTTGTTGTTCTTGTCGACCATGCCCATGTAGTAGGTCTCATGGTAGTAGATCCCGGGGTCCTTGATCAGGTCCAGGTAGGTCTGGTTCTTCAGGACGACGTCGTCCAGGAGGCCAACGGTGAACTTGGCGAACTCCACGATGTCCTTGGCCCAGCCCTCGATCTTGACGCGGTCCTCTTCGGCCAGGGGCTTGGACATACCGCCGGGGATGCCGCACACGGGGTGAGTGGCCTTCCCGCCGATGATCTCCTGGACCTTCTGGGCGAGGGAGCGGGACCTCAGGACCTGACCGCCGATCTCCAGACCAACGGTGTCCACCACGCCGAGGATGTTCCTCGAGGCGACGGGCGCGGCAGGGCCCATGACGAAGTCCGCGGACGCCAGGGCGTAGAAGTGCGCGATGTGGCTGTGGACGTAGTGAGCGGCGTAGAACAGCTCACGGAGCCTGACAGCAGCCGGCGGGGGCTCGACCTTGTAGACCTTGTCCAGCGCCTTGGTGGAGCATAGGTGGTGAGCGCCCGGGCACACTCCGCACAGACGGGGAGTGATCTTGTTCAGCTCGTCAACCGACCGGCCGATGCAGAACTTCTCGAAACCGCGAAGCTCAGGAATCTGCCAGTAGGTGTTCTCGACGTTGCCCTCATCGTTCAGGAAGATCTCGACCTTGCCGTGACCTTCCAGACGGGTGACGGGGTCGATGGTGATCCTCTTTGACTCCGACTTGTGGGTCTGATCGGTTATTATTGGGCTCATTCTGATACCTCCGCCTTCTTCTCGGTGACCTTCCTCTTGATGATGGACTTCGGCATGGTGAACGCATAGAAGGTTCCCAGAGGGTCCTTGATCTCAGTCATCAGTTTGAGGATGTCATCCTCGGATAGCTGGGTTTCGTTGTCCTCTGTCCTATAGATGGACGCCAGAGCGCTCAGCATGGAACCGCCATGGTCCTCGACGGCGGCAGTGGGGCCCATGCAGCCGCGGCAGGGCTGGTTGGCGTTGAGGCACATCGCTCCGCAGCCGGCACGGGTGGCCGGCCCGAGGCAGATGACGCCCTGCTCCAGCATGCACTTCTCCGGGTCGATGTCGATCTCGTGAGGCAGGTGGACGCCACTGATGGTCTTGACCGACTTCTTCCTGCCACACTCGTCGCAGAGGGTCTTCTGGGAAGCGATGAAGGTTCCCTTGGGGGGCAGCTCGGCGCCCTCCTTGACATGCTTCTCCACGATATCCAGGAACGCGTTTATCAGCTCGGTGGTGGGCGGGCAGCCGGGCATGTAATAGTCCACGTCAATGACATCGTCAAGAGTTAGGACGGTGTCGTACAGGACGGGGAGCTCCAGCTCGCCCTCGGGGGCCTCGTACCGGGGCTGGGGGAAGGTCTTGTCCGGGTTGACGCTGGAGAACGTCTTGGTGTAGACGTAGTCCATGATGGCCTTCTTGTTGGTCACGTTGGCCAGCCCAGGTATGCCGCCATAGCAGGCGCAGGAACCGAAGGACACCACGATCTGGGACTTCTGCCTGAGCAGCTTGGCGACGTGCTCGTTCTCGCTGTTCCTTATGGCGCCGTTGTAAAGGGTAACGGTGATGCTCTTGTCCGGCATCGCCTCGACATCCTTCAACTTGGTGTCCACGGCGATGGGCCAGAAGACGATGTCCGCCATCTCGGCCACTCCGAGGATCCTCTCGTCGATGTCGAGGAGAGCTACATCACAGCCACCGCATCCAGCGCCCCAATATTGTGCAATAGATACTCCTTTTGCCATTGGTAACACCTCAGTGTCCGTACTTGGCCCTCTCAGCCTCATGTTCTTTCTTCGCCTCGACAATGGGGTTGGGGCCCAGTTCCCGGATCGTCTTCACGAACTCCGTGATGGTAGACTGGAACTTCGCGCCCTCGGAGGCAGAGACCCATTCCAGCTTGAGGCGTTCCGGATCGAGTCCGTACTGCTCCAGCAGCATCTTGAGGAGGGCGATCCTCCTGCGAGTGCGGTAGTTGCCGCCGATGTAGTGGCAGTCCGCGGGGTGGCACCCCAGGACCATGACGCCATCGGCGCCCTTGGCGAAGGCCCTGAGAACGTGCTCAGGGTCCACCCTGGCAGAGCACATGGCCCTCAGTACCAGGAAGTTGGTGGGCATCTGTAGCCTGGAGACCCCCGCCAGGTCGGCCCCGGCGTAGGAGCACCAGTTGCAGCAGAACGCGATGATCTTCGGTTCGAACTGCCCTTCTGCGGCCGCCGGAGCGGCCTGGGTTTCGTGTTGGGTCGAAGACATGTTCACTCACTCTCCTCAAGAGCCGCGTCGATGGCAGCGATGATCTGTTCGTTCTTGAAGCCCCTCTGCTCCATGGCGCCGGACGGGCAGGCCGCCACGCAGCCTCCGCAACCCTTGCAAAGACCCTCGTTGACGACGGCCTTCTTCTTATCAGGGTTCTTGGCATCCTCGACGATGGTGATAGCCTTGTACTCGCACACAGGCTCGCAGATCGCGCAGCCGTCGCAGATGTCCTCGTTGACAGCGGCGATCACACCCTCGCTCTTCAGCTCCGGCTTGGAGATGACGGTTATGGCCCTGGAAGCAGCACCGGAAGCCTGAGCGATGGCCTCATCGGTGAACTTGGGCCAGTGAGCCAGACCGGCCAGGTATACGCCGTTGGTGGCGAACTCGACTGGGCGGAGCTTCATGTGGGCCTCCAGGAAGTACTTGTCCTTGCTGAGAGGCACCTTGAGCATCTTGGCGAGCTCCTCGTTATCCTCGTGGGGCCTGATGCCGGTGCTCAGGACGACCATGTCGGGGCGGATCATGATGTCCTCGCCCAGGATGGTGTCGTTGGCCACCAGCTTGAGGGCGTCGCCCTCCTTGCTGACCACTGGGGGCTGGTCTTCCGGCACGCGGACGAAATTGACGCCCAGGCGGCCGGCCTCCTTGTAGAGGTCCTCCCTGAACCCGTAGGTCCTGATGTCCTTGTGGAACACATACACGTTGGACGCAGGGTCGGCCTTCTTGAGCGCTATGGCGTTCTTGATGGCGTTGGAGCAGCACACCCTGCTGCAGTAGGGAGCCTCGGAGTTCCTGGAGCCAACGCACTGGATCATGGCGATGGTCTTGGCGCCCACGGGGCCCTGCTGCATCTTGTTCTCGAGCTCAAACTGGGTGACAACCCTCTTGTCCTGTCCGTACAGGAACTCCTTGGGGGTGTACTCCTTGGCACCCACGGCCACCACGATGGCGCCGGTTTCGATCTCGCTGCCGCCGGTGGTCTTCACCTTGAAGTTTCCGACGAAGCCAGAAACGTCCTCGACGCTGGTGTTCAGGTGGACGGTGATGTTCTGGGTGTTGTTCACTCTGGTGACGAGTTCCTTGGCGAACTCGCGCACCTTGCGGTTGTCCTCCTCGTGGAAGATCTTGAGCGCGTTACCGCCGAGCTCGCTGGCCCTCTCGATGAGATCGACCTTGAAGCCCTGAGCGGCCATGTCCAGAGCAGCGGTCATTCCGGAGATGCCGCCGCCGACGACCACGCCGGCGTGGGTAACTGGCAGCTTGCTCTCGGTGAGGGGCTCCAGCAGCCTGGACTTCGCCACGGCCATCCTTACGAGGTCCTTGGACTTCTGGGTGGCCTTCTCCGGCTCACCCATGTGGATCCAGGAGCACTGGTCACGGATGTTGGCCATTTCAAACAGGTACGGGTTCAGGCCGCCCTCCTTGAGGGTGCTCTGGAAGAGCGCCTCGTGGGTACGGGGCGTGCAGGACGCAACGACCACGCGGTTGAGGTTCTCGCTCTTGATGACTTCCTTGATCTTCTGCTGGGAGTCAGCAGAGCAGGAGTACTTCATCTCCTCAGTGTACACGACATTGGGGAGGCTCTTGGCGTACTGGGCGACATCTGCGCAGTCCACGGTTCCCTTGATGTTGATACCGCAGTCGCAGACGAACACACCGATGCGGGGCTCCTGGCCCTCGACGTTGATCTCCTTGACGTCGACCTCCTTTACAACGCCCCTCTTCTCAGCGATGAACGCGCCGGCCTTGGCGGCAGCGCCAGAGGCCTCAGCGACCGAGGTCGGGATGTCCTTGGGCGACGCGAAGGCGCCGGTGACGAACACGCCGGGCTTGGAGGTGCTCAGCGGGCTGTACACATCCGCGGCGGCGAAGCCGAACCTGTTGAGGTTGATGTCGAAAATCTTGGATAGAGCGTTGGCGCCCTTTGGGGGCTCCAGTCCGACGGACAGGACGACCATGTCGAACTCTTCCTCGAAGATCTCACCGTTGGAGGTGTAGCGGAGGAACAGGTTCTTGGTGACGGGGTCCTCCTCGATGCTGGCAACGCGGGTGGCGCGGTGCATCTCGATGCCGTACTCCTTCTCCGCGCGAGCCCGGTAGTCCTCGAACTCCTTGCCGACCGCCCTGATGTCCATGAAGAATATGGTGGGCTTCAGTCCGGCAGTGTGCTCCCCGGCGATGATGGCCTGCTTCATGGCGTACATGCAGCAGACGGACGAACAGTACTCGTTGGTCTTGGTGTCCCTGGAACCAACGCACTGCAGGAACGCAACCTTCATGGGAGTCTGCTGGTCGCTGGGCCTGAGCACATGGCCACCGTAGGGTCCGGTGGCGGACAGGAACCTCTCGAACTCCAGGGAGGTCACGACGTTGGCGTACTCGCCGTAGCCGTACTCCTTCTTCAGCCTGGCGTCGAACGCGTCGAAACCGGGCGCAAGGATGATGGCGCCTACGTCGAGGACCTCCTCAACGGGCTTGTCCTCGTAGTTGACCGCGCCAGCAGGGCAGTTCTTCTCGCACAGCCCGCAGCGGCCCTTGGTGAGCTTCAGACACTTGGTCTCATCAATTGAGTACTTCAAGGGAACGGCCTGCGCGAAGGGGATGTAGATCGCCTTGCGGTTTATCAGGCCAGAATCGTACTCATTGGGCACCTTTACGGGGCACTTCTCAGCACAGATGCCACATCCGACGCACTTGTCCATGTCCACATACCGAGGGTTGTGGCGGACCTTGACCTTGAAGTTGGGGGCCTCACCGCCGACCTCAGTTACCTCTGAGAGGGTCATGAGGTTGATGAGGGGATGCCTCGCCATCTCCACAAGCTTAGGCGACAGAATGCACATCGAACAATCGTTCGTGGGGAATGTCTTGTCCAGCTGGGACATGACACCGCCAATGCTTGGCTTCTTTTCTACAACATAGACCTTGAATCCCGACTCTGCGAGATCCAAAGCGGTCTGGACGCCGGAGATGCCTCCCCCGACGACCATCACTGCACCCATGTTATCCGACATTTCAAGCTCCTCCATGCAATATGGTTCTCACTCCACCAGTACAAAAGTTCTCATTTGAATGTTCTTCGGTCAGTCTGACCCCGTTCACCGGAATCCTCGCTGTTTCGTTTACGAACATTCTTCCTCCAGTTCGAGGGCGGGACGCTGGGAAGCGCCGATCGCCCGATTCAAAGACCCGCAGCCTGGACCAGCAGCTGCCATATACCATCTCACCATTCAAAGAAGAATGATGGTTCTGGCTTGGGTGCTTTTCCCGGAGAAAGGGATGTTCATATATTAACATATCGTACATTACTCCTGTTCATGGGGGTTTTTAGGCCAATTTTGGCATCAATCTAAATAAACATTTCGGCTTCTCGGCCTTCGAGAGACGAACGTTCGTAACCTTTCGATGGGTGGAGATAGCCTTTCAAAAATTGAATCATAAAGGAAGGATTAATGTTACCGCCTTGCTTATCCCCGGACCGTGTGGGATAAGCTTCCCGTCGCTGCCGTGCTCGGCAGCTCGGGCATCGGCGAACTGTTCCGCAGGTACCATTATGTTGCCAGGCGAAGGCGGGGAGAGGGGGAGCCCAGGCCCCGGGTGCAGGTTAGCGGACCGAAGGTCCAGCAGACGGCCTGCCAGATCTGTCTGGGACGCATTAAGGAGGGCACCGAGTATATCAGATGCTCCTCCGGCCGGGCATTCCACGCCACATGCCTGGACAGGGTGGGAGGATGCCCATACTGCCAGAGGACGGTCGAGATCAAGGGCAA
>DAGU01000099.1:21258-23056 GCA_002498285.1 Methanomassiliicoccus sp. UBA386
GTGGTGCTGGAGATGGACGCTCATTATTGCCTCAGCTGCGGCGCCATCTTCGTCGACCCCAACGGAATGTTCATCTGCCCAGACTGCAACGCCGAGCTCAAGGAGGGGGATATGAGCTGCGGGCGCTGCGGGCGCATCTTCGAGAAGTTGGAGATGCCGCGGTGTCCGCAGTGCGAGATAGAGGTCTCGCCCAACGCCGAGATATGCCCCCGCTGCGGCTGCCTCCTGCAGGACCGCTGCCCCGAGTGCGGGGACGAGCTTCCGGAGGACGCCATCGCCTGCCCCACCTGCGGGGCCGACTTCGAGTTCGTGTGATCCTCTGGCACCTAGATGGGTTAAGGTCACCCGCCCGCGAACGAGCTTGCGGGAGCCAGGCTCGGCCTCAACTGCATTGCGGCCTTCGGCCTCATCGCCGGCTGCGTCGGCTGACATGGGGGGCTGCCGCCGACCCGCCCGGGGAAGGCGGCGATGTGACGCCATGGTCAACGTCCATGCTGCCTTTGAGATGGTGGGGCCTCGGGCGAGATTAATTATAACCTCAGGGCGATTCGTCGACGGGATGCATAGATGAGGTCGCCGTTGGACATGAGCGGCGCGGAAGGTTCTTCACAGTCCTCCGCCGCCGATGAGGAGCTTCGCCAGCTGATCGAGGACATGGAGGTCCGAACGGCCATAATCGGCTGCGGGGGCGGCGGCTCCAACACCGTCGGCAGGCTCGCTCAGGTGGGGGTGGGTAAGGCCACCCTGGTGGCGGCCAACAGCGATGCCCGGCATCTTCTGAGCATAAAGGCGCCCGTACGCATCATCCTGGGGAAGGAGACCACCCGGGGCCTGGGCGCGGGCTCCATCCCAAAAGTGGGCCGGCTTGCCGCCGAGGAGGCCCGTAACGATATCGAGAAACATATCGAGGGCTGCACGATCGTGTTCGTCACCGCTGGCATGGGCGGAGGGACCGGAACGGGGGCCGCGCCCTACGTGGCGGAGATGGCCCGGAGGAAGGGTTCGCTGGTGATCGGCGTGGTGACCCTGCCGTTCAGAGCTGAGGGCAAGATCCGCATGGATAACGCGCTGCGCGGGCTGGAGGAGATGAGCAGGTACTGCGACACTACCATCACCATCCATAACGACCAGTTGCTAAAGCTGGTGCCCAAGCTGCCCTTGGAAGTAGCTTTCAAGGTGGCCGATGAGGTGCTCATGCAGAGCATCAAGGGCATCAACGATATCATCACCCGCCCCGGCCTGGTCAACGTGGACTTCAACGACATCTCGAGCATCATGCGCAATGGGGGCATGGCCACCATCGGGCTGGGGGAGAGCGATGAACCCAAGGACCGGGTAAGCATCTCGGTGGAGGACGCACTGGCGTCCCCCTTGCTTGGAGAGATAGACCTCAGCACCGCCCGGGGCGCGCTTGTGCGGGTGCAGGGCGGCCCCGATATGACGATAGCGGAGGCGGAGCGCGCCGCGCAGCTGATCAGCGATCGCGTCAACCCCCGCGCAAGGATCATATGGGGATGCTCGGTGGAACCGGAACTGGAAGGCAAGATGAAGGTCATGGTGGTCATCACCGGCGTGACCTCGCCGCACCCGTCATTGAAGGGGCGCTGACCATGATGATCAAGTCCAAGAGGGGTCGCCGGAGGTACATCGCCTTCTCTACCGAGATGTCCACCTATGAAGAGATGATGCATTCCCTGGGCTCCGCCCTGAGGGGGGCGGGCATCGACTCGTTCAAGCTGATACAGTACGACGGGTCAAAGGGCATCGTGCGCGTCAGGCGGGAGGACCAGAGGGCCGC
>DAGU01000099.1:23413-23740 GCA_002498285.1 Methanomassiliicoccus sp. UBA386
AGCCCGCTTGTCCTCGGAGCATTCGCTCTACATCCGCTCCCAGGGAAAATGAGATATGCGCGGGGGAGTTGTTAATTTGCCTCCAGAGGATATAAGCTATATATCGGAGTAGAGCTTTAAGAGAAATTCGCGTGCTAGGAGTGATGTAATGCAACCAGGACAAATGGCATATGATCGGGCCATCACCGTGTTCTCGCCGGACGGAAGGCTCTTCCAGGTGGAATATGCAAGGGAAGCAGTCAAGAGGGGTACCACCACCGTCGGGCTGAAGTTCAAGGACGGAGCGGTCCTCATTGTGGACAAGAGGATAGCCAGCAGGCTAATGGA
>DAGU01000099.1:23945-24963 GCA_002498285.1 Methanomassiliicoccus sp. UBA386
TGGTGGACAACGCCCGTGTGACCGCCCAGGTGAGCAAGATCACCTACGACGAGAGGATCAGCGTGGAGATGCTGGTCAAGAGGATCTGCGACTACAAGCAGAACTACACCCAGTACGGCGGCGTAAGGCCGTTCGGGACCGCCCTTCTGGTGGCCGGCGTGGACGACCAGGGCGTTCACCTGTTCGAGACCGACCCCTCCGGGGCGCTCGTATCGTACAAGGCGGGCAGCATTGGCGCCGGTCGCAACGTCGTGATGGAGGTCTTCGAGGAGCAATACCAGGAGGGAATGGAGATGGAGGACGCCATCGTCCTCGGGCTCAAGGCCCTCAAGAAGGCCACCGAAGAGGAGAGCCTCAACCCCAAGTCGGTCGAGATCGGCGTGGTGCGGACGGGTTCCAACTTCCGCCGCCTCGGCGACGCAGAGGTCGAGGCCGTGGTGGAGAAGGCCAACAGCGCCTGAGAGTGAGCAGATGGTCGACGTCGACGAGGCCATAATCGGAAGGCTGGAGTCGCACGGAGAGACCTTCGAGATCCTGATCGATCCACGGGTCGTCAACCTCGTCCGCGATGGCAAGGAGGTCGACCTGTCGGAGCACATGGTGATCGACCAGATCTTCCGCGACGCCCGTAAGGGCACCAAGCCGGAAGAGAAGAAGATCGAGGAGGCTTTCGGGACGAACGATCCGCTGGCCATCGCCCGGCATATCATCCTCAAGGGCGAGGTCCAGCTGACCACCCAGCAGCGCAAGGAGATGCAGGAGAGCAAGCGCCGCAGGGTGGTCGCCATAATCGCCCGCAATGCCATCAACCCTCAGACCGGCGCTCCGCATCCTCCCGCCCGCATCGAGTCGGCCATGGAGGAGGCGAGGGTGCATATCGATCCGTTCAAATCGGCGGAGTCGCAGGTAGAGGGCGTTCTGAAGGTCCTCCGCCCCATGATGCCCATACGGTTCGACAAGGTCCGAATAGCGGTGCGCCTCACCGGCGAACAATATGGCCGGTGCTACGACTTCATCA
>DAGU01000099.1:25158-29563 GCA_002498285.1 Methanomassiliicoccus sp. UBA386
GATTTTCTAGGCAGGCTCAACGAGATCACCAAGGGCGACGTGGACACCAAGATCCTGAAGGGGACCATCTAGAAGTTAATATTAAGTCTTAAAACATGTTTCCGCGACAAGGCCTACTAGAACATATAGAAGAATAATATACACAGTTCGATCCGGACATTTGTAGATGGAGATAACATATGACCAATGATGCTTCAAGGCAAGAACGGGAGATCGTCATGCCAGGGGATCTCCTTGAAGGTGATAAGCTAAAACCGGGCGCCGGGACCTATGTGTCGGACGGGAAGATCTATGCGGCGGTGCTCGGGATCAAGACGGTCAAGTCGAACTACGTCAACATCATACCCATGGGCGGGAGGTACATGCCCTGCGTGGGGGACAGCGTCATAGGGAAGGTGGAAGACATTGGCCCGTCCAACTGGCTCATCGATATTAACGCCCCTCATCCCGCTCCGCTGCATGTCAACGAGGTCCCCTGGAGGGTGGAGTTCGGAGACACCGCGAGATACATGAACGTAGGGGATGTCATCCTGGCCAAGATCCTCATGGTCGATGAGACGATGAGGTTCCAGGTAACCATGAAGGACCAGGGGCTGAGGAAACTCCAGGACGGGCAGATCGTGGAGATCTCCCCCACCAAGGTGCCGAGGGTGATAGGCAAGAGCGGTTCGATGATCCAGATGATAAAGGGGTACACGAACTGCCGCATCTTCGTCGGCCAGAACGGAAGGATATGGCTGGATGGCGAGGTGGACAACATCATGCACGCCATCAAGGCCATACAGATGATCGAACAGGACGCCCATTCGTTCGGGCTCACCGAGAAAGTCAAGGAGTACCTGGAGAGCGTTACGCAGCAGACGTCTGCCGCTCCCGAGTGAGGTTGATCACATGTCAGGAACACCCAGTGATATCAAACTTATCGACGAGAACGGAATACGGATAGACGGCCGCAAGGCGGATGAGATGCGGCCCCTCAAGATCGAGGCGGGAGTGTTGAAGAGAGCGGACGGCTCCGCCTACCTGGAGTGGGGAAAGAACAAGGTCATCGCCGCGGTGTACGGCCCGAGGGAATGTCACCCGCGCCACATGCAGAACCCCGCCAAGGCCATCGTCCAGTGCAAGTACAATATGATGTCCTTCTCGGTCAGCGACCGCAAGAGGCCCGGACCGGACCGCAGGTCCATCGAGATCTCCAAGATCATCTCCGAGGCGCTCGAGAACGTCGTGTTCACCGAGAACTTCCCCCGGACCTCGATCGACGTATACATCGAGGTCCTGCAGGCCAACGCCGGCACCAGGGTCGCCGGCCTGACCGCGGCGTCGGTCGCGCTGGCCGATGCCGGCATCCCCATGAAGGACCTGGTCCCCGCCGTGGCGGTCGGAAAGGCCGAGGGGCAGATCGTCCTGGACCTCAACAAGGAAGAGGATAACTTCGGCAGCGCCGACCTTCCCATCGCCATGATCCCCCGCACCGGCGAGGTGTTGCTCATGCAGATGGACGGCCACATGACCATGGAAGAGGTCGAGATCGCGCTGGGATATGCGAAGAAGGCCTGCCAGGAGATCTACGAGGTTCAGAAGGACGCCCTGCGCCGACGCTACGCCGCGCAGGCCGGAGCGGTTGATGAGGACGACTCGTCCGACGAGGAGGCCTGAGAATGGCAGAAGAGGTTATTTCACAGATCAAGAAGGGGCACATCCACAAGCTTCTCAGCATGGGCAGGAGGGTGGACGGCCGCGCCGCGGACGAATACCGGCCCATCGTGGTGGAGACAGGTATCATCGAGAGCGCCCAGGGCTCCGCCCGGGTCAAGATCGGCAACACCGACGTGGTCGTCGGCATCAAGATGGACGTGGGTTCGCCGTTCGCCGACACTCCGGACCGCGGCGTGCTGACGACCAACGCCGAGCTCATTCCTCTGGCATCCCCTACCTTCGAACCGGGGCCCCCAGACCCCGCCGCCATCGAGCTCTCGAGGGTCGTCGACCGCGGCATCCGCGAGTCGGAGATGATCGACCTGCAGAAGCTGTGCATCAAGGAGGGCGAGGAGGTCTGGATCAACTTCGTGGACATCTATGTCCTCGACTACGACGGCAACCTGTTCGACGCCTGCTTCTATGGAGCGGTCGCCGCGCTGAAGAACACTGTCGTCCCGGCGGCCGAGCATGGCAAGGGCGACGACTACCCCATGCCGCTGCGCCACTACCCCATTCAGACCACTGCCGTGAAGATAGAAAACTCTATATTATTTGACCCGACTCTGGACGAAGAGAAGGTCGCGGATGCTCGCCTGACCGTCACCACCGATGAGAACGGTGACCTGAGGGCCATGCAGAAGGGGCTTGCCGGCGCTCTGACGCTGGACGAGGTCAAGGGAATCATAGATACGTCCCTGCGCCTGAGCAAGGGCATTAGAGAGATCATAGGGTGATACACATGTCCAAATCAACCGAGAAAGCAGGAAGCTCCGGCCGTTTCGGCACTCGCTACGGCGTCGTGGTACGCAACAGGGTGCGCGACATCGACAAGATGCGCACGACCGACCACGAGTGCCCCCGCTGCCACCGCACCGGCGTGAACAGGGTCAGCAGCGGCATCTGGCAGTGCAGGGCCTGCGATGCCAAGTTCGCTGCTGGAGCCTACTCCCCGGTGTCCAAGAAGGCGCCGGTGGTGTCCTCGACCGAAGAGCAGGGTGAGTGAACATGTACAAGTGCGGGAGATGTGACGAGCCCGTCCGTTCGAACGTCAACACCGTTGGCATTCAGTGCGAGAAGTGCGGCTCGAAGATCTTCTACAAGGAAAGGCCCAACGTGAAGAAGGAAGTCCGGCCCAGGTGAGGGATGCCTCGGGCAACCCTCCGACTGGCCACCCCGCACGCACCAGCAGTGATGGGCGCGCTCTCCCCCGAGGCGGGGAGGGAGATCCCCCGCACCCGGGTCAAGCTGACCCGCGAGAACGGGGACATCGTCCTGGACATCGAGGCCTCTGACCTCGGAGCGCTCCGGGCCGCCCTTAACTCATATCTAAGATGGATAGAGATCTCTGAGCAGATCTCCGACATGGTAGGTGAACAGGATGGATGAATTGAGCCCCAAGGTCCAGAATCAGATCGCCCAGTTCCAGCAGTTGCAGCAGCAGCTCCAGGCGCTTGTCAGCCAGAAGTATCAGATGGATATACAGCTAAAGGAGATGCAGCGCACCGTCGAAGAGCTGAACAAGGCTCCCTCCGATGTCACGGTGTACAAGAGCGCCGGATCCCTCCTCATCAGGGCCCAGAGCAAGGAAGAACTGCTCAAGGAGATCGAGGAGGGCAAGGAGACCATGGAGATCAGGGTGAAGTCCTTGGAGCGCCAGGAGAAGAGCCTCCGGGACCGCTATCAGCAGTTGCAGGAGCAGATCAGCAAGGCGTTCGGTCCGGCCGTGCAGGGCGGACAGGCCTTCTGAAACCTTTTCCCCAAACCTCAACCGCTTCTTCTAGAAACTGACAAATAGGCTATCCACATACCATCGAGAGATGTTTCTTGATATAGTCCAGGCATTACAGGGGCCGGGACGCAAGGTCGTCCTACTTCACGGTAATGCCGACCCGGACGCCCTGGGGAGCGCTTTCGCCATACAGCGGGCGTTCGGGGAGGTCTCCATAGCGGCGCCCGGCGGCATGGACCGGGTCTCCAAGGTGGTGGCCAGCAAGCTCTCCATCGAGGTTATGGAGAATGTCGACCTGTCCGAGTTCGACCTGGTGGCGGCCGTCGACTCCTCCTCGGCCGAACAGCTGGGCGTGGACGGCTCCCTTGTGTCGGTCGTGATCGACCATCACGCCCCCACCGGCCAGTGGACCGGCCCCCTACACTTCATCGACGAAAGCCGGCGCAGCTGCGCCGAGATCGTGCTCGACCTTCTGCACGCCGCTGACCACGTCCCGGACCGACGCACCGGGCTGGCGTTGGCGGCCGGCATGCTGACCGACAGCGGCCACTTCCGTTTTGCCAATGCCGCTCTGCTGGACAGCATGGCCTCGGTGCTGCGCGAGGCGCGTATCGGCATGGATGAGGTCATGGACCTCACCGAGATGGAGTCGGACGTGTCCGAAAGGGTCTCACAGCTCAAGGGCGCGCAGCGGCTTCGGTTCGATAGGGTCGGCGACCGCATCGCCGCCGTGTCGCAGGGAAGCGCCCACGAGAGCTCGGTATGCCGCGCGATCATCCTGGCCGGCGCGGACGTGGCGTTTGTCGGCTCTCAGCGTGATGAGAACTTCCGCATCAGCGCCCGCGCGAAGCAGGACATGGTGCGCAGGGGCCTGCACCTCGGGCGGCTGCTCGACGCGGTGGGCGGCGAAACGGACAACAGCGGGGGCGGGCACGCCGGGGCCGCCGGACTGACCGGCACGGGGGACGTGGAGGC
>DAGU01000099.1:29922-30094 GCA_002498285.1 Methanomassiliicoccus sp. UBA386
ATAGCTGTTGAACTCCAGCCGCCCCCCGAACTTCTCCGGCCGCTCGATGACCATCTGCGATATCCTGGGGAACAGGATGAGGCGGGCCAGCGCCAGGATGGGGTTCCCCTCCGCTTCAGGCGGGCAGAAGCCCTTCTTGATCTTCCTCGCGATGTCCTCCGGCGAATCGTGG
>DAGU01000074.1:0-1852 GCA_002498285.1 Methanomassiliicoccus sp. UBA386
AGAGCATAATGACTTCCTCGACGGCGTGGTCGTGACCGGTGGAGAGCCCACGATCCATGCCGACCTGCCGGACCTGATCCGCCGGATCAAGGCGCTTGGAGTCAAGGTTAAACTGGACACCAACGGCTCCAACCCTCGCATGCTCAGGGACCTCATCGACGCGGGCCTGATCGACTACGTGGCGATGGACATAAAGGCGCCCCTGAACGAGAAGTACGATGACCTATCTGGGATCCCCGCCCCGCTGGACGATATCAAACGTTCCATCGAGATACTGGAGACCTCCGGCATCGATCATGAGTACCGCACCACCCTGGCGCCCATCCTCCTAAAGGCTGCCGACATCGAGGCCATCGCCGCCTACATCGGAGGCGCTAAGAAGTATGCGCTGCAGCAGTTCCGGCCCCAGCATACCCTCGATCCACACATGGAGAACGCCGATCCCATGCCCAAGGCCCAGGTGAAGGCCATCGCGGAGAACGCCAAGCAGTATGTGCGCACTGTCGTCCTCAGGGGCGACGTCTGATTATCACTGGACGTCCCCTACCGGCCATTCTTTTTATATCCTTTCATCATTCGCGGCCACAATATAATATTCTTTAATGTAAAATTGGTGGCCCCGATGAATCCCAACGGAAGGATAAAGACGCATATCGAGGGATACGACCGCGCCTTGGAGGGGGGCATCCCGCAGGGCCAGGTAGTGCTTATGGCCGGAACCCCCGGCACCATGAAATCCTCTCTGGCCTACTACATCCTCTATAATCAGGCTCGGGAGGAGAAGGCTACCTGCGTCTACGTGACCCTGGAACAGTCCAGGAGCTCCCTGCTGAGGCAGATGGAGAAGATGGGCATGCGCACCGAGGACGTCAAGCACTCGCTGCACATCCTGGACCTGGGGATCATAAGGAAGAACTTGAAGCACGTGTCCGGCGGCGATTCCTGGATGCAGGTGTTCAAGGGATACATTGCGAGCCTGAAGAACGATCTGAACTTCGACATCATCACCATCGATTCCCTGGGCGTCCTGGAGACCATGTCAGAGATGGACAATCGCCGCACCGACATGTTCTATCTCTTCGAATGGTTGCGCGACCTCGGCGCCACGGTGTTCCTCATCTCGGAGGTCTCGCCCGAGCGGCTTTTCTCCGGCGCTTATGATGAGGGCTATCTAGCCGACACGATCATCACCCTGAAGATGCAGATGGTGAGAGATGTGGAGATGCAGCGACGCATCCGCTGCATAAAGATGCGCGAGACCAACCAGGATGCGTCTTCCTTCTCCCTCCTCTTCACCGGGGGGCGCTTCCAGGTGACCAGGGCCATCAGCGAGTGAGCGTGGCGCAATGGCTCGCATAAGGGAGTGTCCTCGCTGCGGGGCGGGAGTTGGGCCCAACGACCTCCAATGCTGGCGGTGCGGGGACATGATCGCTGCTCAACCGGCGAGGCCGGCGCCCAGTAAGGCCATAGGGATCCGCGAGGCCAGGGACGTCATTCCAACCGATAAGCCGAAGGTGGCCGCCGGGCTGCAAAGCCTCACTGAGATGCAGGGGGGCCGCCACAAGGTCCTCCAGGAGAGAGAGAAGGAGCTCCGGCAGGAGATGGAGGCGCTTGAGCAGGAGGCTAAAGAGCTAGAGAGGGCAGGCGAGCGCCTGCAGTCAGAGAAGGAGGAGCTGGAAGAGAGGCGACGTGAGCTGGATGCCCGCGAGGAGGAGCTGGATGCCCTGGCCCTGGTCATCGAACCGGCCCTCCAGGCCGTGGAGGGGCTGCACATGCGCGGCGATGTTTGCTCCGATGTTCTGGGAGGAGCGCTGGAGGCCACCCAGGACCTGTCGTCCGCCCTGGAGAAGGA
>DAGU01000074.1:2097-3130 GCA_002498285.1 Methanomassiliicoccus sp. UBA386
CGAGATCGACGTTCAGGCGATGGTCCAGGAGGTCGCCCGCCTGGCAAGGAAGCAGACGGAGGCGACGATTCAGCCGGAGGAGCCGCCGTTCAGCACTTACATCGAGGAGCTGGACCAGATAATGGCGGGCGGCGTGCCGCGCGGTAGCGTGCTGCTGATCAACGGCCCGGCAGGCAGCATGAAGACCACCCTGGCCTACCATATGCTGCACCGCGCCGCCGAGAACGGCATCAGGGGCCTGTTCTTCTCCCTGGAGCAATCGCGCGACTCCCTCATCCGGCAGATGGAAGGGCTGGGGATGGACCGGCAGGGCTCTCTTAGCAACCTGATCGTGGCCGACCTGGTGGAGGTGCGCCGCTCGATGGAGGGCCAAAAGGGAGACTGGCGCGAGATCATCATGCGGTTCGTGTCCACCGCGGTGGACGAGAATTCGATCCAGCTCTTCGTCCTTGATTCCTTCGAATCGTTCATGGCCCTGTCGGAGCGCTCCTTCTCCAGGGCCGAGGTCAAGGACCTCTTCGATGCCTTCCGCGACATGGGCCTCACCAGCATCGTGATATCAGAGACGCCGATGGCCTCGCTGGAATCGAACGAGCATATGGAACTGTACGTGGCCGATGGCGCTCTAGAGCTAGCCATGGTCGAAGGGAACGAGTCCCGCATCCAGAGATGGCTGCGCTGCGTCAAGTTGAGAGGAGCGAACGTGGATACCCGCTACTACTGCCTTATGCATCAGGACAGCGGGTTCACGATGTCACCCCCCATGGGGCGCTGCCCCTTCGGAAGCTCCCTGGACTGAGAAACGCTGGCCGTCTCAGGAGAAACTGGTCAACCGGGTGCCGAACGAGTCGCTGGCCCAGGAGATCTGACGGCAGCTGTCGGCGCAGGCGCGGCACGCCTCAGCGCACTTTTCCATGGCCCGGTCGTCGCCAAAGGACTCGCAGCTCTCCGCGCAGGATATGCAGGCGTCGCCGCACAGCCGGCACATGCGCCCCATCATATCCGAGGAGCGGACCATGCCGTCCTCGCTCAG
>DAGU01000104.1 GCA_002498285.1 Methanomassiliicoccus sp. UBA386
GGGGAGATCAGCCGCTGGCGCCCCGTGCTGATGGTCGTCCTGCTGGCCGCCGTGGCAGTGCTGGGCATTTACATGCCTGACGTGCTGGAGGAGGCCCTGGAGCGCATGGTCTCGCTGTTCACGGGAGGGTTGTCATGAGCTTCGAGGAAGAGATCGGCCTTACGCCCCCAATGGCCGAAAGGATGGAACGCCGCGGGGACGTGCTGTGCATGACCGCATCGAAGGAACGGTTCGCCGACCTGGTCGCCACCCTGCACCAGGCTGGAGGGCGGCTCATCAGCCTGCACGCCGCCGACGAGCGCGCCCGCGCCGGAGCGTTCTCGCTGCACGCGATCCTGGACCTCAGCGGCCGTCTCGTAGAGGTCAAGTGTATGGTGCCGGACGGAACGCTTCTCCAGTCGCTGGTCCCCCGGGTCCACTCGGCCAATTGGTACGAGAGGGAGATCCAGGACATGTTCGGGCTCTCATTCCAGGGCCATCCCGACCCCCGCCCGCTGGTGCTTTACGATGACTGGCCCCAGGGCGTCTTCCCGCTCCGCAAGGACTTTGAGCCCTCGGTCAAGGTGCCCCGGGCCCCCCGGGAGTACCGCTTCCGCCGCATGGAGGGTGAGGGGGTGTACGAGATCCCGGTGGGGCCGGTGCACGCCGGGGTCATCGAGCCGGGCCACTTCCGGTTCTCGGTCGCCGGGGAGCCCATAATGGCGCTGGAGGTCCGCCTGGGCTACGTGCACAGGGGGGTGGAGAAGCTCTCCGAGAGCACGCCGTACCATAAGGGCGTCTTCCTGGCGGAGAGGATCTCCGGGGACAATTCGGTGGCCCACTCCACCGCCTACTGCCAGGCGGTTGAGCGGCTTTCCGAGACCTCCGTTCCGGAGAGGGCGGAGTACATCCGCACCGTGCTGCTGGAGATGGAACGGCTGTACACCCATATTGGGGACATAGCGGGCATCGCGCTCGATACCGCCTTCGCGGTGCCGGCCGCCGACGGGTACGTGCTCAGGGAGAGTGTCCTCGATCTCAACGAAAGACTGACCGGCTCCCGCCTGCTCCGCTCGATCAACGCGATCGGGGGGGTCAACAAGGACATCGACCGGGAGGAGGCGGCCAAGGTGCTCTCCCGGCTGGTCGATCTGAGGCAGCGCTTCGAGCGGCTGGCGGCCACCATGCTCGCCTCCAACTCCATGCTCGACCGCGTCGAGGGAACCGGGGTGCTGAGCTGGGAGCGCGCCCAGCAGCTGGGATGCGTTGGGCCGATCGCAAGGGCGAGCGGCATCAACATGGACGTAAGGAGGGACCACCCCTACGCCGCGTACCGCGACATGTCGTTCCAGGTGCCGGTCCGGGTCTCGGGCGACGTGGACGCGCGGACCAGGGTGCGGATGGACGAGGTGAGGGAATCGTTCGCCATCATCGAGCAGGCCCTTGACGGCATGCCCGGCGGCCCCGTGCGCAGCGACGTGAAAGCGATACCGCCCGGAAGGACGGCGGTCAGCCTGGTGGAGGCGCCGCGGGGCGAGCTCATGCACTGGATGATCAGCGGCGAGGACGCGCCGTTCCGCCACAAGGTCCGCGACCCCAGCTTCTGCAACTGGCTGGGAATGGAGGTCGCGGTGCGGGGGAACATCGTGCCCGACTTCCCGCTGATCAACAAGAGCTTCAGCCTGTCATACGCCGGGAACGATCTGTGAGGAAGGAAGATGCGGAAACTGCTGAGACGGATGTTCGGATATGGATCGAGGACGGTGCCCTATCCCACGGAGGCGTTCACGCCGCCGGCGGCCTTCATCGGGCGCCCGGAGGCGGACCTGGACGGCTGCGACCGGTGCGGCCGCTGCGCCGCCGGCTGCCCGGCCGGCTCGCTCTCCCTCGTCGACGAGGGGCTGCAGCTCGACCTCGGGTCCTGCATCTTCTGCGGGGAGTGCGCTCGCATCTGTCCCGAGCATATCGCCATGGGAAAGGACTTCGAACTGGCTGCCAGGGGCAGGGAGGAGCTGAAGGTGGTGTTCGCCCGTGGATGAGGCCACGGAAAGAATGGGAGAGCAGCTGAGGGAGCGCATCGTTCAGCTGTTCGGGCGCTCCCTGGCCATACGGGAGGTGGACGCTGGCTCCTGCAACGGGTGCGAGGTGGAGGTCAACGCCCTCACCAACGCCGTCCACGACATCGAACGCTTCGGCATGCACATCGTGGCCTCGCCCAGGCACGCTGACATGCTTCTCGTCACCGGCGCGGTCACCAGGAACATGGAGATGCCGCTGATCAGGACCTATCGCGCCGTGCCCCCTCCCAAGATGGTGGTGGCCATGGGCTCATGCGCTGCCTCCGGCGGAATGTTCGCGCCGTCCTATGCGGTCATTGGGCCGGTCGACAGCATCCTGCCGGTCGATGCTTACATACCCGGCTGCCCGCCCAGGCCCCAGGCCATCATCCAAGGCATAATGGTCGCCCTGGACCGATGGGAGGAGCGCTCCCGCTAGCTCAGCGGACCACGATGACGCTGCAGCGGGAGTTGCGGAACACGAACTCCGACACGCTGCCTATCAGGACGCGGTCCAGGGTGCTCTTGCCCGAGGTCCCGACGATGATCGCCCCGGCGCGGATGCGCTCGGCGGCCGACAGGACCGCTTCGTATATGCTACCCCCCTCCAGAAGGGTGGTCGCCTCCACTCCGCTGTCCGCGGCGAGGGACTTGAGCTCTTCCAGCCTCTCCATCCCCTCGTCGATGGCAGCCTGTTTTTCCGTTTCGTTGCTCGTGCTCACCACGTATATTATGTAAAGCCGGGAGGAGGCCAGACTGGCCAGCTCGATGGCGTACTGCGCAGCCTTCATCGAATGG
>DAGU01000096.1:0-171 GCA_002498285.1 Methanomassiliicoccus sp. UBA386
TCCCCCCTACCCCCCTCGCTGCACACCCCCCCCCACACTCGTCGTATTCCCCGGCAAATATTCCTGCAGCTCGCCGGCACGGAGGGAGAGATCGGCAGGGGTTCTCGAGGTGCCGCGGGGCGAGGCGGGGGAGGGGTTGAAAAATCAGAGGGCTGCCTAGCTTCCGGAAGC
>DAGU01000096.1:506-7451 GCA_002498285.1 Methanomassiliicoccus sp. UBA386
GGTCATCGCCACCATCCTGATGGTCGCGATCACCGTGGTGCTGGCCGCGGTGCTGTATGTGATGGTAATGGGCTTCGGCGGCGACAACGGCGGGCAGGCCCCGGCGTTCAGCGTGACCAAGGACGCATCCAACAAGAGATTTACCGTCAGCATCAACCCGGCCACGGACATCAGCAGCTTCAAGGTGAAGGTCGGAGACTCGACCGCTGTGGATCTGTCTGCCCTCACCGGAGATCTAAAGTTTATTGATGCAGGCGGCGATACCAAGGTCAGTAGCGGCGATTATTTCACCTACACCCCTGGGACTGTTGATACTATCGTTGACATCCTATGGGTTAATGGAGACTCCAGCCAGGTGGTAGCGACCTTCACCGTGTCGCTCCCCGCGCCAGCTGATCCTTAAGCCTGACCCGACTCAAACCCCTTATTTTTTTCAATTACCACTTTCAGCCGTTCAGAACGCTCTTTTTAGGGCGGCCAGTCTCTATTTTTCTCTCGAATGATGAGGGTAATATTCGGCCACCTCCCCCCACTCGACGTTTATATCCGTCGCTCAATCGAGGCCGGGCCCGGAGGATGGGGGGCGAGGATGGAGACCAGATGAAATCATCGTTGGAAACAGAAAAATTGCTGGAATATGTCTATCAGCGTCAGGCCGCCCTAGTTCGGCCAGATGAACGCGATACGCATCCATTGCTGAACGAGCTGGCCGACATAATTATCGAGATAAAAGACCGAACGTTTGAGGAAATCGACCGAATGAGGCGTTAATCCTCGGCAACATACGCCTCGATCTCGGCCAACTTGTCGGCGACGAACTGGCCGCGCTCGGTCAGTGTGTAGTTGTACGTGAGATAGGGCCGCTCAATGGTCTCCTTTCGAACCAATCCAGCCTCTATCAACTCTGCCAGGACATCCTTCAGCCTGTAATAATTCCCGGGTATCCCTCGGATGTCCTGGGTCTGTATCATCCTTGAATCTCGTATGAGCATGATCAGCTGTATGGTTCCCGCCTTCGCCAGTAATGCCATAATCTGACTGCTCAATGGTATTCCCGACTCAAAAAACATTGGTACAGTTAAGAAGTATTGTATTCTTCTTGTCGAGTAGTATATAGAAATCAATTTATAATCTATAGCTCCAATCACCGCCGACCGTGTACCAATTGGTACTCGGTATGGAGATGAGAAAATGCAACCCGAACCACAGATTGTGAAACTACTCGTCGCCAACGGCCTCCGGCCGGCGGAGGCGAGAACGCTGGCCTGCTGGAACGAAGATGACGACGAGCTGACCCAGCTCGACATGGAGAACATAGCTGGACTGAGGCAGCCAGAGGTTAGTCTGGCCGTCTGCGAGATGCGCCGCCGTGGCTGGCTGCGACAGATCGCCAAGCGGAAGCCCGAGCGTGGAGCACCCGTCAAGGTCTACACCCTCGCCATACCCATGCGTGACATCGTGCGCGAGATCGTGGCCGAGCGCACCAGGGAGATAGACCAGGCCCAGGAGCTGACCGTCCAGCTGCTTCAGGCGGTAGCGTGATGCCAGACTACGAACTTATCAACATAATGGCCGACCGGGACCGCCGTGAATGTGAGGCCGAGATCAAGGCCGCAGAATACGACGCCTGGGCCGAGCAGATCGCCGCCTTGCGCCTCACTCCCGACATGCCGCCCGAGGCCATCCACGACATGATCGCCAACGCCCTGGGGGAGGAATGAGCATGGTCGCCAAGATACTCGATCCAAGCCTCCTCACCTACGAGCCCCGGAGGGAAAGGAACTACGAGAAGCTGAAAAAAGCCCTTGGAGAATATGGCGCCCCTGGTGAGTGGGGATTCAAGTACGTCTTCAAGGGCTATGGCTATCGCCAGTCCACTATGCAGTACGGCGTCGAACTGGCAGTCCCCCAGGGCTGCCAGGACCTCGACGGTGTCAAAGCCGAGGTCCTGGAGATCGTCCAGCACCTAAGGGCCGCTGAGGGAATAAAGATCATCCAGATAAACGAGCACACCCACGGAGACTTTGGCGTCTGGCAGCTGGAGTACTGTCCAGAGTATGACCGCTGGGACATGACCAGGCAATATTACATGCGCGTGGTCGAGAGATACAGCGGCACGCTCGATGAGATGATGGACAGGATCGCCAGAAACCACTACGTGGAGGTGGCGTGAGCATGTCCGAGGTCAAGATCACCGCCATGCTCGACCTGGTCAAGGGCGATGCGTCCTGGGAGGAGGTCGGCCGGGACCTAGGGGCGTTCCTGGATGCCAATACCCCGGAACTCGACCCCGCCGACGTCGTGCTGGAGGTCAGCTACATCCCCGAGGACGGCGACATCCTCCTGCGGCTGCCCGGACACATGAGCATCTGGCTCCCCAAATGGCAGCTGGAGAAGGCCATAACGATGGCGGTCCAGAAGGAGGCCGGAGTGTGAATGCCGCCCTCCGAACGCAACGCTCTGGAGTTGATCGACGAATACCTGGGGAAAAAGGTTCGTCGTGGCCGACTGAGCCAGGGAAAAGCCGACGCATACCGCGCCAGGTTGATGATCGCTCTGGACTCCCTGCGCGACGCTGGGCTGGGCTGCACCCCGTCCACCATCGGGGAGCCGGAGATCGAGCACATACTGGACGTGACCTTCGGGCACGAACGCCCCCGCTCGAAGCGCTGGGACGTGTCGATCCTGAACGGCTACCTCAAGCACTACGGGAACAAGGTCATCGACGAAATGATGATTACCTGGCCCCAGGACGGCCGGGTGAACGTGGACTGGCTCTCATCGCAGGAAGCGGTGGCCATGCTGGAGGCCGCCCGGCCGGGCATCGAACAACTGGTCGTCCATCTGGAGCTGCGCCTATGGTTGCGTCGCATCGAGGTCCAGCGGATGACGCCGGAGGACATCCAAGAGATGAGGATGCTCGATCCGGAGACGGAGGAGGAGTTCGACGGCTTCATCCACATCCACGGCAAGGGCCGGGCCGGCGGAAAATGGCGGACGCTGCCATACGCTCCGGAGACCAAGGACATACTGCGGGAGTACGACCGCCAGCGCGAACGGATGATCGCCAAGGCCAGGGAGATCGACCCGCAGGCACAGCTCCCGAGGGACGAGAACGGCCGGGAGGTCTACGTGATCTACCGACGCCGGGGCCGTTTGGGAGCTTACTCGAAATCGGGCATCGACAGCATCGTGGCCAGGGTGGCCAAGAGGGCCGGGATAGCCAGGACCATCACCAATCACACGCTGCGCAGGACCGGAGCGCGGATAGCGTACTTCGCCGGCGTGCTGCTGGTGGAGATCATGGAGGGGCTGGGCCACTCGTCGGAGAAGGAGACCATCAAGTATCTCGGGCTGACCGTGAACGAGCTTTCCAGGGCGCAGGCGAAGGTGCATCAGTACCTGCAACGCGTCAAGGCGAGAATGAAGGACGGAGCGCCGCCGGTCGCCCCGTCGGAAGGGGCGAGGGTGTCGGGATGATTGTACAGAAGTGTTCAGGGCAAAAAAAGAAGGTAGCCAGTAAGGTGGAGTGGGCTCTGCCGGATTTGACCATCCCACCCAGACTGGAAAATCTGCAAAATGCCCCTGAAAAAACCCTAGAAAATGGCCCGAAAACTCACGCTCTCGCCGACGAAATGAAGCGGTGGGCACATAGGGCGTACATCCTCAACAGCGCCGTAGCGGCTGAGCGCCTAGTAGTCATCGAGGAGGCTGGACCATGAGCACCATCCTCATGCAGTGCGACCGCTGCCACCGCGTTTACACCGTTGACACGGTGCGCGACCGCATGATCTGCCCGGCCTGCCGCGCTCAGACCTCGCAGCAGCTCATCATCCGCCTGCCGGTCGAGGTGATCTGATGGCCGAGCAGTCGGAACCCATTCACAGGTGCGAATGCGGGTCCGAGGAGGGGGTCACCGAGATGTTGGGCTGCCTGCCGCTCATGTCATGGTGCGCTCGCTGCGGCAAGGCATACGACCCATGGAACGGTTTCATACGGGTGCCAAGCCAGGACCGCCCGCTCATCGAGGAGGTGATCTGAATGGCGGCCATCGAGATCTCGTTCCGGCCGGACATGCGGGAGGCCATCGTCGCCGGCCGCAAGTGCTGCACATCGCGGACCAGCTGCAAGGGGCGGCCGGGCGACACGTTCGCCATAGGCACTCGCCAGTATCGATTGACTGCCGTCCGCCGCCACCCGCTTCACTACGTCGCCTCGGTGCTCTACAAAGATGAGGGCGTCGACAGCCCGGCGGAGTTCGGCGCCCTCTGGGCCGAGATATACCCAGTACGTGGATGCGACCCGTTCCAGCTCGTCTGGGTCCACCATTTCGAGGAGGTGGCCTGATGCACACGCCAGGATGCCGGACCTGTGCCCACCAAGGCCAGATGCCGGACCTGCCGCCCTGCTCCGTATGCAGCCGCACATACTCGCTGCAATGGGAGCCGACGGCCACGGCGGCCACGCTGATCGGCATCATCCAGGACGACCCGGCCGGGGTGATCTGATGCGCGACCTACCATCTTGGACCGCTGCCCTGGTCGAGGAAGTGGACATCGACGCCGACGCGCATGCTCAGGTCGGGCATTGCGACCACGCAGCTTTCTCCTCCGCACATCGGGCGGTCTGCTACGCCCGGCACAGCGCGGCGGATACAGTCATCGTCTACGACCGCGACGGCAACATAATCTTCCCTGAGGAGGCGAGCCTGTGAGCTACCCCGATTCTTCGGCATCGGTGTTCCTCGCCGTCGAGGTCCTGGCGTTCATGTCGCTGTGGGCCGGCATGATCCTATGGGCGTTCCTGTCCGTGGCGGGGTAGGTGATCGCGTGAAATGCCCTCTCAAGCCCGGCCTAACGTGCCGTGCGGGCCTCGCAGAGGTCGAGGGGACGCCCTGTCCCGGATGCCCGGCAGGACGCGCTAACGGCCGTCCTGCGGCCTCCGGCGACCTGCCCCTATCGCCCCCTCTAGCAGCCCTCCGGAGGCAGCTCCGGGACCGCCTCGCGGAGGTCGAAACGACCCCCCGGAGAGTGCCAAAAGTAAAGACTACGAGTAAAGACCTTGTAAAGAGCAAAAGTAAAGACTTTTTTTCGGCGTCTGGCTCCGAGGCGAGTAAAGACCTCGAAGTAAAGACCCGAGTAAAGACCCTTTACTTTGCCGGGGTGGCTCCATGAAGAACATCCGCCTCCACCCCACCCGCCGGAGGGTCTACGAACTGCTAGTAGACGGGGCTGCCCCGGGGGTCGGTCTTGCCCCTACCAGCATCATTGATCTGATGAACAAGGAAGGCAAGATAACACCGCAGCGGGTTTATCAGATTATCAGGGAGTTGAGGAAAGAAGGCTATGTCCGGCAGATAACGGGCTCCAGCATGTACGTCCGTGGTCGTAAGGCCGCGATGCTGGACTATCTCATCAGCTCGGAGAGTAAAGACCTTGTAAACCCCTCTAACGGAGGGGGTCCGATTGCCCATTATCCGAGTCAAGGGCATAATAATGGACCCGCAACCCCAATTTTTGAGACCTTCGTCCCGACCGCCGAGGCCCACGTTAACGGCCGTTACATCTACCCCGTCCTGCGCGTCGGGGAGTTATACGAGCCGTTCCGCGTCCGGGACGAGCAGGGCGAGATCTCCGAGTGCGTGGTATGGGACCCCGAGCCACGACAGCTCCGAGGCGTGACCTACTACACCGGCCGGGTGCCCATCCACGGCGGCATGACCATCCAGTATTGGCAAGGGGCCGTCGAGCAGTCCCTCCATATCTGGCCGACGCCGGTGACGCTGCTCCCGGGACGCGTCCACGAGGCCGAGGGCGACCTGGCAGCCAAGGCCCAGGACGCCGCCAACTGGCTCGGCCGCTTCGGCGGCTGGCGTCTGGGCGTGCCAAGATTTTCGAGCAACGAGGACGGCCCGGGCATCCATTACGCCTGCAATGATCCGGCCATAGTCGGCAATTTCCCCGAGGGATTCAAGCCCGACAACGGGGCCGGATACTGGCTGGACAGCACCCCGCCCCCCAGGTCCTACGAGACCACCGACGCTGAGCGCATGGAGGCCACCGTCAATTTTGCGGCCATCACCCGCGACCTCAAGCGGGGCCAGGCATCCCTCGGCCAGGGCGTCGCCGCGATGGAGGCCGCCATCGAGCGCCGCCAGCTGGAGGTGCTACAGCTCCGCTATGACGCCCTGGGCCAGCAGGCCGAGCTATGGCAGGCCATCGGCGACATGTCGGAGATACAGCTCCGCACCATCCACGCCCAGCACATCCAGGCGCACGTCGGCGGCCCAGGCCCTGGACCATCAGACCCCGCCACCGCCAGCACCACGGACAGTGACCCCGACGCCCGCAAGGGAGGCATGTACCAATGAGGACAGACTACGACGACACCATAGCACAGATCGAGCAGGAGTACCGCAGAGGAGAGTACAGCGACCTGGACGCCGACCCCGAGGCCGAGGCCAGGGCCAGGTCCAGGCAGGAGCAGGAGGCGCTAGACAAGGACCGCAAGCGGGCGCGAGGATCCAGGAGGCTCGCAGAGGTCGCCTTCACCCCCAGTGGCCTGCCGGCCATCCGCAACGACGGCCGCACCCTGGCCGACGTGGAGCTGGAGCTGGCGGCCGGTCGGTACGGCTACCGCGCCGAGCCCTGGACCGGCCCTACCGGCCCAATGGCCGTCCCCGAGGTGGCCGACTCCCCGCAGCGGTTCCGCGCTCTCATCGACGCCTGGGAGCGCGACCCGGCCGCCTACCTGGCCGAGCTGCGCCGCAGGGGGCTGGTGCGATGATCGAGCTGACGCGCCGACGCTATCGCTGCCCGGACCCATGCGTCTACAAATGCGTCATTGAGATGACATCCCAGTATGTCAAAAATCCCATCCAATGCGCCTACGGTCGTGGATGGATATACGACTGGATACTGCTCGATGAGCCGGCCGGGGGTGAGC